>CAZEJZ010000087.1:0-9194 GCA_964512415.1 uncultured Opitutaceae bacterium | reverse complement strand
GAGTCCTTCACGCCACTCGTCCTGCGCGCGAAGGCGCTGGGACGCTGCCTGCGCATCGGCACCAACCACGGCTCGCTCTCGGACCGGATCATGAACCGCTACGGCGACACGCCGCTGGGCATGGTCGAGAGCGCGCTGGAATTCCTGCGCATCGCCGAGTCGCACGGCTTCCGGCAGCTCGTCCTGTCGATGAAGTCGTCGAATCCGAAGGTCATGATCCAGGCCTATCGCCTGCTGGTGGAGCGGATGGACGCCGAGGACATGCACTACCCGCTGCATCTTGGGGTGACGGAGGCGGGCGACGGCGAGGACGGACGAATCAAGAGCGCAATCGGCATCGGCTCGCTGCTGCTGGATGGCCTCGGCGACACGATCCGCGTGTCGCTGACCGAGGATTCCGTCTACGAGATTCCCGTCGCGCAGGCGATCGCCGCAAGGGCGCACTCCCGCTGGGGGCAGGCCGCGGGACCGGAGACCGAGGGTCCCGACCGGATCGATCCGCACCAGTTCACCCGCCGCGTCACCGCGCCGGTCGAGCTCGCGCCGACCCTCGCCGCCGGCGGCAACGATGTCCCCCGCGTTCTCGTCCGCAGCACGCTCGCGCAGTGGCCGGCACTCGCCGCCGCGGCGGTCAGTCCGCTGCTCGCCGACACTCCGATCGAGGGCGGAGTGGTGCGGATTGGGTCCGCCGACGAACTCGCGCAACTCCGCGAATTCCGCGCTGATCCCGCGACCCGCGGGCCGGCCCTGCTGGCGATCGAGTGCGGTCCGGCGATCGATGCGGAGGCACTCGCCGCGTTTGCCGCGGATACTGCGCTCGGCCGCCTCGCCGTTGTCCACCCCTTCGTCGCGTCCGAGCCACGGGCCCTCGCGAACCTCGCGGCGCTGGCGGCGCGACACGGACACGTCCTCGCCGTCGCCACCACGTCGGGCGATGTTCCCGCGCTCGCGCGGGCGATCTCTGCGGGCGCCGCGCCTCGACTCATCGTCACGCTGGCGGATGCGGCAATCCCCCGCTCGCCCGGCCACGCGGTCGGCGCCTACCGCGCGCTGGCCGAGGCACTCGCGCGGGCGAACCTGTCCGCTCCGCTCTGGATCCGCAGCGTTCCCGCCGCGGCGATGCTGCCCGATCCCTCGTTCCTCGGGCGTCTCCTCGAGGCCGCGATGCTCGCGGGCACGCTTCTCGCCGACGGGCTCGGCGACCTGCTCAGCATCGAGACGGAGACGGACCCGCTCCGCGCGGCGAAGCTGACCTACAACGTGCTCCAGGGCGCCGGCGTGCGCATCTCGAAGACCGAGTTCGTCGCGTGTCCGTCGTGCGGACGCACGCTCTTCGACCTCCAGTCCACGACGCAGCGCATCCGCGCCCAGACCGGGCACCTCAAGGGCGTGAAGATCGCGATCATGGGCTGCATCGTGAACGGCCCCGGCGAGATGGCGGATGCAGATTTTGGATACGTCGGCGGCGCCCCGGGAAAGATCAATCTCTACGTCGGCAAGACCTGCGTGCAGTACAACGTCCCACAGGCCGAGGCGGACGCGCGCCTCATCGCGCTGATCCGCGAGCACGGGCGCTGGTTCGACCCATCACCGGCCTCCGCGTAACGCTCCCGTCACATCGTCGTTCGCCGCGCCGCCACGTGTGGGTAACCACCGCGTGACTACGCCGTGAACTCGGGTACCCGCCGAAAGCAAAAGTGAGGCAACCAAAAAAATGCGTAAGTTATCCGCAGGCCCCCTGTGAATAAGTTGGGAGAAAGTTGCCCTTGAAACGGAATTTCCGTTCCCCGTTAGTCGTCGTCTTGTCACTTTTCCCCGTCAGTTCCGGCTCCGGCCACTCGGTCTTTTCCTTCGTCGTCTCCTGCGACGAAGCATTTTTCGTTAATCGCTATTCATCAGTAGTTAACGCGACGAGTTTCGGGCATGACCGCGCCTCCGCGCCCGCGGAGCGTTTTCACGCTCGCCCTCTCGGCCGGTGCAGGAGTAGGTATTCCGTCCGCGGCCTTTCCCGGCGCGGATGTGAATAAACCCGCCCGGTCCCGTCCATGGCTCACGCTGCCACGTCCACCTCCCTCTGGGAATCCGCGAAGAGCGACATCCGTTCGCTCTTCCCGGACGACGTGTTCAAGCTGTGGTTTGAGCCAATCACTTGCCTTGAATCGACGCCGGACGCGCTGGTGCTGGGCGTACCGACGGATTTCGCGGCGATTTGGATTCACGACAATTACCTCGACCTGATCGTGCAGCGGCTGCGCCTCACGGCGGGTCGGCCGATCAGCGTCAAGCTGCGCAAGGCGGAGTCCAACGCGACGGAGAGCGCCCACCGGAACGCGCCCGAGACGAGCCAGGGCACGACGCGGCTTCGTCCGGTCGCGCCGCGCCGCAATGGCCGTGGCGACGAGCGCAGCGCCGGCACCCCGGGCGGCGTTCTCAACCCGCGCAACACGTTCGAAACGTTCGTGGTCGGCAGCAACAATCAGATGGCGCACGCGGCCTCGCTCGCGGTCGCGCAGGCCCCGGCGCAGGCGTACAACCCGCTCTTCCTTTACGGTGACACGGGCCTGGGCAAGACGCACCTGATGCACGCCATCGGGCACGCGGTGCTGCGCAACAACCCCGAGGCCCGCGTTGCCTATCTCTCGACGGAGAAGTTCACCAACGAGTTCATCCAGGCCCTGCAGGAGAACGCGCTGACCCGTTTCCGCCAGCGCTACCGCAGCGTCGACGTGCTGCTCATCGATGACGTGCAGTTCCTCGCCGACAAGGAGCGCATCCAGGAAGAGTTCTTCCACACGTTCAACGATCTGTTCGAGTCGGGGAAGCAAATCGTGCTGACCAGCGACCGCCGCGCGTCCGAGATCGCCAAGCTCGAGTCCCGGCTGGTCTCGCGTTTTGAGTGGGGACTGCCCGCGGACATTCAGGCACCCGACTACGAGACGCGCTTGGCGATCCTGCGCACCAAGGCGAACGCGCTGCGTTTCACCGCACCGCCGGAGGTCCTGGCCTTCATCGCCCAGCACCTCTCCCGCAACATCCGCCGCCTCGAGGGCGCGCTGATCAAGGTGTCCAGCTACGCCGCCCTCACCGGACGTCCCCTCGACCTCGCCACCACCGAGGAACTGCTCAAGGACGTCCTGATGGAGCAGGCCCAACACCAGCTCACTGTCGAGACGATCCAGAAGCGCGTCACCGAGCACTACCAGCTCCGCATCGGCGACATGACGAGCAAGCGTCGCCCCAACAACATCGCCATCCCCCGCCAGATCGCGATGTACCTGGCCCGCACGCTGACCAAGCACTCGCTGCAGGAGATCGGTGATCATTTCGGTGGCCGCGACCACGGCACCGTCATCCACGCCTGCAAGGCCGTGGAGAATATGATGGAGCAGGACGCCTCCGTGCGCGGCAGCGTCGAGTTCCTCAAGACGCAGCTCTCGCGCTGAGCCTGCGCCCGCGGCCGCTCGACGTCCCCGGCCGACGCCTGTTGCCGGCGTCCATCCGTCCCCGGCGTCCACCGGCCGGCCAGGGATGCCCCCCCCGCACGGAGCAGGACGTTGCATCCGGCCGCTTTCTCCGCATAGTGTATTTCAGTCATGACGCTCTCTCCTGAACAGTCCTCCGCCGTCTCTTCCTGGATCGCCGCCGGCGACAGCCTGTCCGCCGTCCAGCGCAAGCTGCGCGACCAATACGGGGTCTCGCTGACGTTCATGGAGGTGCGCTTCCTGGTCGATGACCTGAACCTCCAGCTCAAGGACCCGGCACCGAAGGTGAACGCCAGCGACGTCACCCAGGCTCCGCCGGCGCCGGCCGCCACGCCGAGCCGCGCCCCGGCAAGTCCCGCCGCCGCCGGCCCGGAGCCTGAGCTCGAGGACGAAGAAGCCTACGCCGAGGACGCGCCCCCGGCCGGCGGCGCGCTGCCGCCGGACGACGAGGTGCCCGCCGGCGCGTCGTCCGTGACGATCGAGGTCGACAAGGTGACGCTCCACCCGGGCGCGCTCGCCAGCGGCAGCGTGACCTTCAGCGACGGCGTGAGCGCCAAGTGGATCATCGACAACTACGGTCGCCCCGGATTCACGGAGATCAGCCAGCCAGGCTACCGCCCGAAGCCTGCTGACGCGCAGGCCTTCATGCAGCAGCTCAGTCTCGAACTGCAGAAGCGCGGGTTCTAGGTCGCTCCGCCGCGTTCACCCGCGAGCAGCGCGCGGAACTGGGTCTCGTCAAGCACCGGCACGCCGAGGGTGCGCGCCTTCTCAAGTTTGGATCCTGCCTCCTCGCCCGCGAGGACGTAGGTCGTCTTCTTGCTCACGCTGCCGCTGACCTTGCCGCCCGCGGCCTCGATGAGCGCCGTCGCCTCCTCGCGGGTCAGTCCGGGGAGGGTCCCGGTCAGCACGAAGGTGCAGCCCGCGAGCGCGGTGCCCGTGACGACTTTTTCCTCCGGTGCGGACGGCTGAACACCCGCCGCCAGCAGGCCGTCGACGAGCGCCCGGTGGCCGGCCTCGGCAAAGAATCCGACGATCGCCCGCGCCATGGTCGCGCCAATGCCCGGGATCAGGCTCCCGCCTTTGGCATCGAGAAACTCCCCCAGTGTCGCCTCCGCCAAAGCCCCGAGGCTCCGGAAACGCGCGGCCAGATCCTTCGCCGCGGCCGCACCCACGTGCGGGATACCCAGGCCGTGAATAAAGCGCCAGAGTTCCGCGCGCTTGCTCGACTCGATCGCCGCAAGGAGCTTGTCCGTGGACTTCTCGACGCTCTTGCCGAGGCTCAGGAGATCCTCGCGGCGCAACCGGTAAATGTCCGGGACTGCGCGCACCCAGCCGCGCTGCACCAGCGTCTCCGCCATCGCCTCACCGAGGCCCTCAATGTCCACGCAGGCCTTCGACGCGAAGTGCTGCACCCGCCGACGCACCTGCACCGCACAGGAGGGATTCGGGCAGCGCAGCGCCACCTCGCCTTCGTGCCGCACCACTGCCGCGCCACAGGCAGGACAGGTGGTCGGAAAGACGTACGGGACGCACTCCGGAGGACGGCGCGCGAGATTCACCCCGATGACTGCGGGAATGATCTCCCCCGCCTTTTCGACCCACACGGTGTCGCCCTCGCGGATGTCCTTCCGCGCAATCTCGTCGGCGTTGTGCAGCGTCGCGCGCGACACCGTCGTGCCCGCGAGCTGCACCGGCTCCAATTCCGCAACCGGCGTGAGCACGCCGGTTCGGCCCACCTGGAGCGTGATCGACCGCAGCCGCGCCTCCGCACGCTCCGGGGCGAACTTGTACGCGCACGCCCACCGTGGCGACAGCTTGCGGGCACGCTCGCCTTCGCCGCGGAAGCCCGCCTCACGCTGCTGCCCGAAGTCATTCAGTTTCACCACCGCGCCATCCGTGGCGTAGGGAAAGTCCGCCCGCCCGGCATCCAGCACCCGGATCGCCTCCAGCACGTCGTCAATCCCCCGCGCCCGCGCCACCGAAGCGAGGCCGGGCAGCCCCCATGCCCGCACCGCACGGTGCCAGTCGATCTGCGAGGAGACGACGTTCGCGGGACGACACGCCCCGAGGCCGTAGAGCACGACTTCCAGCCGCCGCTCCGCCACAAGCGCGGGATCCAGCAACTTCAGTGTGCCCGCCGCGAGGTTGCGGGGATTCGCATACCGCTCGAGCCCGAGTTCGTCCTGCTCCTCGTTGATGCGATTGAACTCCTCGAACCGCAGGTAAATCTCGCCGCGGATCTCGACGAACTCCGGGACGGGAGCCTCGCCATCCGCCGCATGCAGGCGATGCGGTAGGGAATGGATCGTCCGCACGTTGGCCGTGACGTCGTCCCCTTCCTCGCCGTCGCCGCGGGTGATCGCCCGGACGAGGCGCCCGTGCTCGTAGGTCAGGCTGATCGAGGCACCATCGATCTTCGGCTCGACGGTGTACTCCAGCGGTTCGCGACCGATCACGCGGATGAGGCGCGCGTCAAACTCGCGCATTTCCGCCTCGTCGTACGTGTTCTCCAGCGTGGTCATCGCCGACGCATGCCGCGCCCGCACGAAGCCCTGCGCGCGGTCGTCACCAATCCGCCGCGTCGGCGACTCGTCCCCGACCGCCAGAGCCTCGGCCGGAAAGGCCCGCTCGAGGTCCGCAAGTTCGCGCCGCATGCGGTCGTAGTCGAAGTCACTGATCTCCGGGCGCGCGTTCCGGTAGTAGAGCTCGTCGTGACGGCTCACCTCGGCCCGGAGCTGGCGGATGCGGTCTTGTGCCTCGGCAGGTGTCATGGCGGCGCTTCAGTTGAGGCCCCCGCTGCCGCGTTTTCAATCCGCGCTTTACGGCATAAAGCCCGGACCGGGGTCTCGAGCAGGCGCCGGTAGGCCGCCCAGCGGGTATAAGCCACCACGGCCACCAGAGCACCCGCGGTGTCGGCCACCCAATCCGCCCAGTCCATCATGCGCCCCGGCGTGAAGCTCTGATGCCATTCATCGGAGGCACCAAAGAGCGAAGCGCCCAGCACCACGACCCACGCCGCGGGACGGGGCACCAGCCGAACGCTCAGCGTCGCCAGCAGCCCGAACACCGCGAAGTGCACGATCTTGTCGCGTCCGGGCGCACCGATCCCGGGAACGTGAGTCTGGCTCGACGCAAAGACGATCGTCGCCGCCAGCGCGAGCGGGTACGCCCAACGCACCCACCCTGACTGGCGACCATGATCCCCTTGCCGAGACTGCATGACCACAGGCTGGCGCAAGTCAGGCGGACGGGGCAAGCGGCCTTGTGTCACCGCCCCTGTTCCTCGCCTGAGGCGCCTTGCGCCCGCAGGCTCAGGCGTCGGGCGGCGTGAATCCGCGTCGGAGCGTGTTCTCGGCGATCACGCGGGGGAAGAGGAAGTTCTCGAGGTACTCCGGCCCTCCGGCCTTCGTGCCACCGCCACTCATGCGGAAGCCGCCGAAGGGATGGCGTTGCACCATGGCACCGGTGCAACCGCGATTGAGGTAGAGGTTGCCGACGAGGAACTCCTCCCGCGCCCGCGCCAAGGCCTGCGGGCTGCGCGAAAAGAATCCTCCGGTCAGGGCATAGTCCGAGTCGTTCGCGAACGCGAAGGCTTCATCAAGGTTCCGCGCGCGCAAGACGGCCAGCACCGGACCGAAGATCTCCTCACGCACGATCGCGTGCTCGGGTCGGCAGCCGGTGAACACGGTCGGCGGCACGTAGTAGCCTCCGCTCGCCACGCACGCGTCGTCCAGCGTGGCCTGCCAGGCCAGCGTGGCCTCGCGCCGACCCTTCTCGATGTAGGCAAGGATCGACCGCCGAGCGGCGTCGTCGATGACTGGGTTGATGAAGGTCCCCGGATGCTTCGGATCACCGATGCGCAGGGTCGAACACGCCGCGAGGAATCGTTCGAGGAACGCGTCGTGGATCCCGTCCAGCAGGATCAGCCGGGAAAGCGCGGAACATTTCTGCCCGGCGTAACCGAATGCCGCGTGGAGCGCCGCCGGGATGGCTTCGTCGAGGTCCGCGTCGTCGTCGATGATCATGGCGTTCTTTCCGCCCATCTCGCACACGACCTTCTTGAGGTTCAGCTGTCCGGGCAGCGTCTGGCCAGCGCGGGCCCAGATCTCGCACCCGACCCGACGTGAGCCCGTGAAAGCGACGAAGTCCACGCGGGGGTGGGCCACGAGGTGCGCCCCCGCGGTCGCACCCGAGCACGGCAGGAAGTGCACCGCCCCTGGAGGCACCCCGGCCGCGAGGAGAATCTCCATCAGCGCCGCTCCGATCACTGCGGTCTGCTGGGCTGGTTTGATGATGACGCAGTTGCCGGCGACGAGGGGTGCGACGGTCAGCCCGGTGAGAATCGCCAAGGGGAAGTTCCACGGGGCCACCGCCACCCCGACGCCGCGCGGGGTCCAGCGCTGCACGCAATGCTCCCCGGGGACCCGCTGGGTCAGCGTGGCCCGGTCGCGTCGCCGCATCTCCGCAGCATAGTAGCGCAGGAAGTCGATCGCCTCCGAGGTGTCGCCATCGGCCTCCGCCCATGGCTTGGCCGCCTCGAGAATGATCAGCGCGTTGAGTTCCACCCGGCGCGCTTCCATCAGGTCTGCCGCGCGGTCGAGGCACCCCGCCCGCGTCTCCACGGGCGTGCGCCTCCACTCGGGGAAATACGCTGCCGCCGCCGCCACCGCCGCCTCCGCATCCGCCGCGTTGCCCTCCGCCCAGTAACCGATGATTTGGGACGGGTTTGCCGGATTCACCGAGGCCCGGAAGGGACGGTCCGCGACGGCGCGTCCGTTGATGATGCACGGCCAGCGCCGACCCAGCCGATGGGCAGCGTAGTCGGCGATCGCTCGCGCCTGCCGTTCGCGGTGCGCCGCGACGGCGAAGTCAAGGTTCGCCGCGTTGGTGAACCCAGTCGGTTCGACGGCCGACCGGGTCGGCGGCCGGATTTCCGGAGTGCTCTCCCCGCGCGCGAGCAGGGGGACGGGATGGGTGAGGAGTTCTTCCGGCGAGGCCTCACCGAGGCTGCGGCGCCGGATGAAACCCTCGTTGCTGGTGTTCTCCAGAAGGCGTCGCACGAGGTAGGCCATGCCGGGGAGCAATTCACCGATCGCGCAGTAATCGCGCACCCGACTTCCCCGCTGGAGCAACGCCGTCTTCAACTCATCCGCCATGCCGTACAGCGCCTGAAACTCATACGCCCGCGGATCCACCCCAAGTCGCTCCGCCTGCGCGATCGCGTGCGCGCAGGAGCGCACGTTGTGAGAGGCGAACGCCGGCGCGATCACGTCGACATTCTCGAGCAGGATGACCGAGAGCCGCTCGAAGTTCGCATCCGACTCCGCCTTCCGCATCCACACCGGCACCGGCCAGCCGCGCTGGCGCGCGATCACCGTCTCGTAATCCCAGTAAGCGCCCTTCACCAGCCGCACGCCGATCGGCCGCTTCCGCGCCCGCGCCCAAGCGACGAGGTCGCGCAGATCCCGCTCGCTGTCACGGAGGTAAGCCTGCAGGGCGATCCCAGCGGCGGGAGCGGCATGGAACTCCGGCTCCTCAAGGATCGAGCGGAACAGCTCGAGCGTGAGGTCCTTCAACCGGTAGCTCTCCATGTCGAAATTGATGAACGCGCCGACGCTCGCCGCGCGGCGCAGGATGGGCCGAAGGCGCCGCTTCAGCGCAGCAAGCGAGGACTCTGGATCCGCTGGCTGGACGTCAGGCGTGAGCGCGGAG
>CAZEJZ010000086.1:0-9361 GCA_964512415.1 uncultured Opitutaceae bacterium | reverse complement strand
GGGAAGTAGGCGAACGTCAGCACCATGACCAGTGACGGCACGACGAACAGGTAGAGCCGCCACTCGCGTTTTGCCTTGGTGCGGGAGATCGGAAGGGCCATGGACGGAGGCGGGCGTTGTCGAGTTCTCAGTAGACTGCACGCCCCCCGGAGAGGTCGTAGCAGAATCCCGTGGTGAAGCTGTTCTCGCGGGAAACGATGAAGGCGGCCGTGTGGGCGATCTCGTCAAGCGTGCCGCAACGCCGCATTGGAATCTTTGCGGTCATGTAGTCAACCTGTTCCGGCGGCAGCGCATCCACCATCGCGGTGCGAATGACGGCCGGGGCGATTGCGTTGATGGTCACGCCGGTCTCGGCGTACTCCTTGCCGAGGCACTTCGTGAGCCCGATGACCGCCGCCTTCGATGCGGAGTAGGAACACATTCCGGCATTGCCTTCCTTGCCGGCGATGGAGGCGATCAGGAGGATCCGCCCGTAACCCCGCTGCACCATGCCCGGAAGGACCGCCTTGCTGATCAGGAATGAGCCGTGAAGGTTGATCGCCACAACTCGCTGGAAATCCTCAAAGGGCACGTCGGCCGTCTTGCGGTTGGTGATCCCGGTGACGCCGGCCGAATTGATCACGATGTCGATGCGATTGCGGCGCGCGAGCAGTTCGCCGACGGCTCGGTTGACCGAAGGCTCCGACGTGATGTCCGCCTCGAAGGTGAGCACATCGCCGGCGAGTTGGCGCGCGGCGGCCTGAAGCCGCTCGGCGCCTAGATCGACCAGCGCGACGGTCGAACCCTGCGCGAGGAGTTTGCGGGCAATCGCAAGTCCGATTCCGGAGGCGCCTCCGGTGATCAATGCGACGCTGGGTTGGCTGTTGGGAGTGGGATGCGGTGTCATGGTCAGAATTTGTACTCGTGGAGGCAGGGATTACTTTCCGGCGCCCCACCCACCGTCGATGCTGAGGCAGGAGCCCGTGACCATCGCTGACTCGTCGCTGGCCAAGTAGAGGGCAGCCGCGGCGATTTCATCGGGTCGGGCCATGCGTCCGTTCAGCTGAGTGGAGGCCATCTCACGATAGGCGGCCGCGGGGTCGGGATATTCGGCAAGCCGCGAGCGGACGAAGGGAGTCTCGACGCGTCCCGGACAGATCGCATTGAAACGAACGCCCGTGTGGGAATGGTCCAGCGCGAGCGCGCGGGTGAGACCCACGACCGCATGCTTCGAGGCGGTGTAGGCGAGCCGGTCACGCACCGCGATGAGGCCGCCGATTGAAGCCAGGTTGATCACCGATCCACTGCCTCGTATGAGCATCGCCGGTACGAACGCCTTGCACAGGTTGAAGGGACCGCGAACGTTGACGGAGTGCAGTCGGTCGAGATCGTCGGCCGTCGTGACGAGCAGGTTGCCGACGTGCCCGATGCCGGCGTTGTTTACCAGGATGTCGAGTGCAGGAACGCGGTCGCGAAGCCCCTCAGCGGCCGTGGGATCGGCCACATCCAACGCGGCGAAGTCCGCCTGTCCTCCGGCGGCGCGGATGCTGGCCACCGTGCGTTGCCCGGCGACGGGATCGCGGTCGGCGACCCAAACGCTCGCGCCGGCTCCCGCCAGGGTTAGGGCAATGGCCTCTCCGATGCCGGAGCCTGCGCCGGTGATGAGTGCGATCTTCTGATGGAGTTTGAACATGGAATTCATGGATTCTGGGAGACCGCGACGAATGCAGAGGCGGAACTCATGTGCGGTGGCGGTGGGAACCGCTCAAGGGGGGCGACACGGGGCTCGGCCTCGACGCGCCTTGTTCTTCACCAGGGTCGAGCAACTGCACGACATGGCGAACCGTGAACGGCCGCTGCACCATGCTTCGTGCGGTGTGCCACTGCATCATGCAGACGTGATTTGCCGTCGCGAGGATCGGTTCAACGTTCGCCGGCAACTCGTCCAGGAAGGCGGCTTTGTCGCGGAGCATCGCTTTGGCGTTGTCCGGCTTCTGGATGTTGTACACGCCGCCGGATCCGCAGCAGTCCTGCGCACGCGGGGCGAGTTGCCAGGCATAACCGGTCGCGTCCAGCACGCTGGCGGGGATGCCGGCCTTCTGCCCGTGCACAAGGTGGCAGGGCAGGTCGACAAAGACCTGAGTCGGTCCGTCCTTGCGTTCGCGCCGCTTGACCCCGTGTTCGGCGAGGAAGCCCAGTACATCCTGTACCGGCGCGGAGTGCGTCAAGGACTTCGCCAGCGCCAGGCCGCAACCGGCGGCGTTGGTCACGATGCGGTCGACCTTCAGGGCACCGAAGGCCGCCTGATTGCGCGCCGCGAGCGAGTCCGCGCCCGCCATGCCGGTGTGCTCGTGGAATGCGCCGCAACAGCCCTGCTCGTCAGGCACGAGGACGCGAATGTTGTTCTCGATGAGGACGCGAACCGTGGCGAAGTTGATCTCCCGAAACAGCGCCTCCATCAAGCAGCCGGTCAGCAGTGCGACGACCGCCCCGGTGGGTCGGTGCAGTTCCATCTGCTCGCGAGCGTAAGCTGCCGTGGACGTGGCGATCGCAGGGCGCCCGGCGAAGACCATGGGATGGGGCAGGAGGTTCGCGCGGCGCAGCAAGCGCGCGGGCGCGAGCGCGAGATTGAACAGACTGGGCCGTCGCACCGCGCGCCCCGCCAGCGCTACCTGCCATTGCACCCGTGTCCGCCCTTCGGCCAGTCGGGTCTTCCGCTCCTCCTCCAGCAGGTGCCCGTAGGGAACGTGGGCCGGACAGACCGGCACACAGGCCAGACAGCCGACGCACTCATCGGTGTAGAAGTCGGTCCATGGATCCTTGGGCAGGCGACCCTCCGATTCCTCGCGCCACAGGAACAACCGACCCCGCGGCGAATTGTTTTCGTCGCCGGTGAGCCGGTATGTGGGGCACGCGGAAAGGCACAGGCCGCAGTGCGTACAATTCGAGAAGGGGTCGGGCGATGGCGGCCTAGTTTCCATGGAGGGCTCGTTCCAACGTTTCAATCCACCGCGACTCCGCGGCGGTCGGCGGCTCCGCCGGTAGCCAGCGCGAATGCCAATCGCCGCCGATCGCGCTCAGTGTACCGAGGTGGGGCGTAACGAGGGCTCGCACGCGCTCCGCCACCTCGCCGCCCTCGTGGAGATAGCCATGAACGACGCCGCTGTAGCACAGGGCCACGCAACGCACGGAGCGGCTGGCAAGTTCCCTGGCCAGGCCGATGGCGCGGTCGGGCGTCGTCTTGATCGTGAAGTCCGGAAGACCGTCGAGTGGCACCGGCGCGTCCTCTTGGAGCGTGAGTTGAGTGCGCGTCACGGCGGCGATGTGGGCAAGTTGAGCCCCAAAAATCAGCGCCTCCTGACGGGGGCAGTGGACCGTGACCCGCACGCAGGCAGCCGGCCAGTCCGCCATGAAGTCGACGGTATCCCACCAATGCATCCATCCGCTGCGCAGAAGCCGGCTGACGCTGTCGCGGAGGGCCGCTTCGTCACCCTGGAAGCGGGCTTCAAGCGTGAATCCGCAGTCGGGGCGCAGGCGCAGGACGTAGTCTACCGGCTCCCCGAATCGCTTCCCGCTGTGCAGGAGATAGCGCAGCCAATCATAGCCGGTCGTGGTCTTCACCACGCGCTCACCGATGCGTGCCACGCGCCCGTTGGGCAGGCGCCAGTTCATGCCGAGGATGTTGTCACAATAGGGTCCGAAGCGGCACGACGCGGGCGCGTGCGTGGTGGCGTCGACGTGCGCGGCCCACGAGGCAGTCTCATCAAGGACGAGGGGGAAGCGGAGGCGGTGGGCGGCGGCCAGGATGCGAAGATCCTTCACCGTCGCACCGGCCGGGAGGCACAGCGTGCCATCCACGGTATCGAGGAACGGAGTGAAGAGACGCTCCGCCGGAAGAGAGTCGATCGCCTTCATCCGGCGAAGCGGCGGTTGGTTAGAACCTTCAGCGGGTTGAGCTGATGGGTGGGATTGAATGCGGCGGGCACCGCCCACTGCAGCGGCATCGACTCCGGGCCGAAGACGAGCGGCATGTAGCCAGCCTTGTCATCACCGATGCCGTGCTCGCCACTCAGCGTGCCCCCGACGTCCACGACGCGTTGCATCAGTCGTTCGCTGATCCGGTCCACCTTCTCCCGCTCGTCCGGCCGCCGCGAGTCGAAGAGCAGGTTCGGGTGCAGATTGCCGTCGCCCGCGTGAAACACGTTCACGACGCGGATGCCGGCCTTGTCCGCCTCCGCGTAGACCAATTCCAGGATCTCCGCCAACGCACGCTTGGGGATCACCGCGTCCTGGACGACGTAATCGGGACTGAGTTGACCGAGCAGGCCGCCGGCCGCTTTGCGCGCCTTCCACAGCTTCTGTCGCACCGCGTCCTCCGCGCTGAACGCGACGTCGCTCGAACCCGCCTTGCGCAATAGGTCCGCGACCGCCTCGACGCGCGCATCCACCAGCGCGGCAGGTCCGTCGATCTCCGTCAGCAGCATGAATGATCCCTTCGGCAGGCCGACCGCCATCTGGCTGCTCTCGACCATCGCGACGCCGCGCGGGTCGAGCATCTCGATGGCAGCAGGGTAGGATGAGTGAGTGACGAGGGCGTGGATCGCGACTTCGATGGAGCGCAGGTCCGGATAGGTGGCGCGGAAGGTCCAGACCTTCTCCGGGAGGGGCAGCAAGCGCAGCCAGAAGCGCGTGAATGCGCCAAGCGTGCCTTCGGAGCCGATCATGAAGCGCTTCCAGTCCTCGCGCCAGGCCCCGCGGCCGCCGGCGGGGCCGCCAAAGCGGTGCACGCTGCCGTCGAGCAGGATCACCTCGATGCCGAGCACGTAGTTGCTCGTCACCCCGTAGCGAAAGCAGTGCGCGCCGCCCGCATTGGTGGCGACGTTTCCACCCAGGGTGCAGGCGGGGCCGCTCGAGGGATCCGGGGGATAGAAGACACCATGCGGTTTCAGAGCGGCATCCAGGTCGTTGAGCGCCACGCCGCATTCCACCTCGCACCAGAACCCGTCCACGTTGATCTCGCGGATCTTCCTGAGCGACGAGGTATGGACGATGACTCCACCCTGCGCCGCCACCGGACCGCCGGAGAGCGACGTACCCGCGCCGCGCAGCGTCACCGGCACGCCGAGTTGCCGTGCGCCCGCCATGAAACCGGCGAGCTCATCCACGTCCGCTGGAATGACTACCGCGTCGGGTCGATAGCTCCGGTACCCCAGCGCATCGGCCGCGTAGCCCGCGAGCTGGGCGGGTGAAACCAGCGCTCGGCCGCGGGGGAGTAAGGGTTTGAGTTCAGTAATGAGAGCGCGGCTGCCCATTGAGAAACAGATTCCCCTCTGCGCGCGTCGCCGGCCGGGGAAAGGGCGTGGTTCGGCACGTCTGGGCGACTTGGAGCGTAAGGCGGGTGTTCGCGGCGCGATGCGCCGGATCGAGAAGATCGTAAGTTCAAACCGACGACCGCGCACGCGGGAGGCCGTGGATCGTCGGTGAATGGTGAAACGCGTCACGATCTCCGAGCGGCGAGGAAACGCCAACCGGCGATTCCGAGGTCGGGCAGTGCGTTAGCGGCTACTTAAAGCCCGGAGAATCGGGTCCAACCGGACCGGAGGGCTCACGACTGAGCACCCTCCGCGTCCGGCTGGTTTCACGTTTGAGGGCAGACCGACCGGCCCGGACCTCAGAGCTGCCGACGCAGGGACAGCAGGATGTTCCGCGGCGGCGAGACGTTGTTGCTCGACTGAGCGATGCCGAAGGACGGCAGAATCTCGTCCGTCACGTTGTTGACGTTGAGCGCCACGTTCCAACGACCGAAGGTGTAGTCGGCGCCCAAGTCGATCAGGGTCCCGCCGGGAATTCGGTAGTTGTTGCTCACGCGTCCGACCATGTCGGTTTGGTAGGTGAGGCCAGCCTTGATCCGCAATCCGTTTCGTTGGCCACCCCTGAGGTCATAAGAGGCGAACGTCATGAACTTGTGCCGCGACACGCCCGGCAGTTCGGGGCTCTTGACGACGGCCGTGGCGTCCACCAGTGAGGTATCCATGAGCGAGTAGCCACCCGTCAGGGTCAACTTCGCCAGCGGGGAGCCGAAGAACTCCAGCTCCCAACCCTTGGCGCGATTGCCACCTTGGAGGTAATTGATTGCACCACCCGGCGACGACGGCGAGAACTGGCCGAGCACGGAGTCGAGGGCCTGCGTATCGAACCTCGCCAGCGAGGCGCTCACCTTGCCCTGCAGCAACTCGGCCTTGATGCCGAACTCTTCGTTGATGCGCTTCGGCGTTGCGGAGAAGAACTCCTGCCGGGAATCCGCGACTGGGATCTGCGGGTAGCGCGAGATCAGCGAGGTCGGAGCACCCGCTTCGCTCTTCACGGCGTAGAAGGCCAGGGTCCGAGTCGGCTTCAGCGTGATGCCGTACATCGGGCTGGTGATTTCGGCGGGCGTCGGCGAAATAATGAAGCGATTGTTGCGGCGGTCCTGCTGCTTCTGCCCGGCCGCGGTATCCCGGCGGAGGCCGGCGGTCACGACGACCCGGTCGTTCCAGAACTTGGACTGATGGTTGATGAAGTAGCCAAGCGAACGGTTCCGCGACAGGTTGTCGGTGGATAGACTGGCCGTGCCGAGGGGCATGTCATTGTTGGGCTTGAAGACGTTCAAGTCCCCGATCGAGCCGAGGTAGAGCTGGCTGTCGACCCGACTCCGCACCACTTCGTAACCGACCAGAGTCTGGTGATCGCCGCGGAACGCATCGTATTTGAACACCACATCGCCCTGGGCGGACACGAAATTCGAGACCGCATAGCTCAGCTGGTACGTGCGGACCAGATAGACATAGCCATCGGTCCCGATGTAGTGGGCGTGGTTCGGACGGGCCTTGGGGGTGTCGATGTCGGTCATCTGGCGCATCAGGTTCTGACGGATCGAGATGTTGTCCGTGAGCGAGTGCGTGAAGATGGCGAACAGATTCCGCACCTTCTGCTTTCGTCCCTCGAGCTTACGGTCGTTGGTGCTCAGCGTGACCGGCGCCCAGCGCGGCGTGAGGCTGATCGCGGGCGTGGCCCCGCCGCGGATCGGCAGCGGATTGAAGGTGGCATCGGAAACGAACGGGAGATAGACGTTCGCCTCGTTGCTCGTCGTCACGGCATCGAGGTACTCTCCCTCGACCAAAAGGTTGGTTCGATCCGAGATCTTCCAGTTGACGGAGGGATTGAACGACAGCTTGTGCAGACCATCCTCGAAGTCGCGCCAGCCGCCTCCTCTCTGGTAGGCCGACACGAGACGGTAGGTGAGGTTGTTGCCCTTCGTCGCAAGCGGTCCACCCATGTCCAGCTCGCCGCGGATGAATCCGTAGCTGCCGATGGTGGTTCCGATGGACGCCGCCTTCTTGTCGAGTGGCTTCTTCGTAATGCGATTCACCAGACCGCCGGATTCCGATGAGCCGGCGATCGCGGCGGCCGGGCCCTTGACGATCTCGATGCGGTCCAAGGTGAAGTTATCCGAGACGTATCCGCTCATCCGGAACCCGTTGCGGTACACGTTGAATGCCGGGAAACCACGGATGACCGAACCGTCGTTCACATTCTGGCGGTAGCTGACGTTCGGAATGTAGGCGACCGCTTGCGCGTAATCGAAGGCTCCGACGTCCTGCATGAACGCGGAGGTGACCACGCTGACCGACTGCGGGATGTCGATCATCGCCGCTCTGAGTCGGGTGGCGGAGGAGAACGACGAGACGCCATAGCCGGTCTGAGCGGACGAATCAGTCACCCGAAAAGCCTCCAGTTTGACGGCATCGGTGTCCTTCTCAGCTTTCTCGGCCTTCTTGGCGTCGACGGCCTGGGCAAAGAGCGACGGGGCGACCAACGCTCCGGAAACAAGCGCAAGCCCGAGAAAGCGGGCGCAGCGCTGGCGATGTGATGTGGTACGGGGGGGCATGGTTTGTGGAGTTGCGGAGTTTGGGTTAGCGGACCGACAATCCGTGGGAGAACGAACTCGGACAACAGGGGTGGGGGATTGCGGGGAGGAGCGTAAAGCTAGGGGGCGGGTAACCCCCTCGCGCGGTGAAGCGCGACGGCGAGAGGTTGCGACGAAATCGAGTCCGACTGCAAACGAACTTCCAGTTTCCAGTAATCTTGAGCGAACGGTCCCTGGCGCGGGCGGACTTGCTGGAGCTAGCGTCCGGATCCGGCCCCCGAGAGGCGCCGCCAGACGTCGCCCCCGGGGAAGGTGTGCTCGGCGAGGGAGGCCGGCTTCATCGTGATGGACGTGCCGGCGTCGAACGGTGCCTGGTAGCGACCGTTGCGGAGCACGCAGGGAGAGACAAAGTGTTCGTGCAGGTGATCTACGAACTCGGTCACGCGACCCTTCAGCGAGCCACTGACGCAGATGTAGTCGAAGATCGACTCATGCTGCACATACTCGCACAGGCCGACCCCGCCGGCGTGTGGGCAGACCGGGATCCCGAACTTCGCGGCGAGCAACTGGACCGCGACCACCTCGTTGACGCCCCCGAGGCGACAGGCATCGATCTGGCAGTAGGCGATCGCGTTGGCCTGCAGGAGCTGCTTGAAAACGACCCGGTTCTGGCAGTGTTCGCCGGTCGCGACGCCGATGCCAAGAGGAGCGAGGGCCCGGGCGATCGCGGCGTGCCCGAGCACGTCGTCCGGTGACGTGGGTTCCTCGATCCAGAGCGGCCGGAAGGCGGAGAGGGACTTGGTCCACTCAATCGCCTGGCCCACATCCCAGCGCTGGTTGGCGTCAACCATGAGCGCCCGATCGGGCCCGATCTCATCCCGGACGATCGCCACCCGGCGGAGATCGTCGGCTTGGTCCGCTCCGACCTTGAGCTTGAAGTGGGTGAAACCCTGTCCGAGCGCCTCCCGGCAGAGCCGGCGGATCTTCTCGTCGGAGTAGCCCAGCCACCCGGCGGAGGTGGTGTAGGCGGGGTAGCCGTCACGGAGCATTTCGCGCTCCCTCTCCGCCCGGGTGGGCGCAAGGCGTTCCAGCATCGCCAGCGCCTCCGCCGGCGTCAGGGCATCGGTCAGGTAGCGCCAATCGACCAGTTCGACGATCCGGGCCGGCGAGAGGTCTGACAGCAGCTTCCATAGCGGCTTACCCTCCAGCTTGCCCCATAGGTCCCACAGCGCATTGACGACCGCCGCCGTGGCCATGTGGATCACGCCCTTCTCCGGCCCGAGCCAGCGGAGTTGGGAGTCGCCGGTCAGGTGCTTCCAAAACGCTCCCGGAGCGGAGGTGAACGCCGCCACGTCCTGCCCCACGACGAGATCGCGCAGGGCGTCGATGGCGGCGACCACGACGTCGTTGCCGCGACCGATCGTGAAAGCAAGACCATGGCCCTCGATCCCGTCGCCCCGATCCGTGGAGATCACC
>CAZEJZ010000085.1:0-9389 GCA_964512415.1 uncultured Opitutaceae bacterium | reverse complement strand
GGCCACTCGGCTTTCGAGCGATCGAAGGCGTAGGCCTGGGAGGAGGCGAGATCGACGGGCTTCTTCATCTCCTCGAAGATCCACGCGACGCGTGCGCGGACCCGTTCATCGTAGCGGTTGAAGATCTCGTAGGCGTAGTCCACCCGGCCGAGGGTCGAAATATTCCAGTAGAGCCGACCCGGCGGGTTCGCGCTCGCGAACTCCTGTTTGTCGGAGGCGAGAAAGAACAGCCGCTGACCATCGAGTTCGCCCATGTAGTCTGGGAGCAGGTCGGCGTAGGCATTCGGCTTGACGGCATCTCGGTTGTAATGGACCTCCTCGAGGAGCCGGACGAATTGCGAGACCTCCTTCGTGAGCGTCGCCGAGCTGCGAAACACGCGATCGCGCGGAGCCGTTTCAGCGTGGGTGGCGAAGGGCAGGAGAGCGGCGAGCAGGGCGCCGGAGAGCAACTGCCGGAAAGTCGGGTACGTCATCTTCTCGATAGTGGGAAACGAAAGTCGGAGAAAAGTTTCGGGCAAGTCTGCGCGCGCTTAACTCGGTTTGCCAAGTAGACCCCGCGCGCGGTCGAGAACCTGCCGTTCCGGCGGGGTGAGCGCTCCGAAGCCGTGGCTGTTGATCTTGTCCAGAATGCGATCCACCTCGGCCTTGAGACGATCCGGCGAGGAGAAGATCTCCTCGGATGGAGTGTTCAGTGTCGGGGGAATGGGCGCGGCGGGAGCCGCCCGTCGGAGCCATCGCGGCAGTTCCAGTTCGGCCGGGCGGTCCGGGGTGCGCCACTCCCTTTGGTAGACCAACCGGAAATACAGCCAGCCCGCCGCCAAGCCGCCCAAATGCGAGGAGTGCGCCCAGTCGAGCGGCGATGAGACATCCAGAATTTCGAATGCGACGAAACCAGCCACGTCGACCAACGCGAGGGTGAGCGTGAGGTACTTCGCAACGAGCGTGACCGGAATGAAGAAGATCAGGATGCGAATCCGGTGATGCGGGTTAATGCACGTAAATAACATCAACAACGCCATCACTCCGGCCGAGGCGCCGATGATTTCCCCCCCAGAATTCCAGTGGGTGCCGACCCACGCCAAACCACCCAGAGCGACTCCGCCGAACCAGACGCCGAGAAAGCGGCCAGAACCGAGGAGTGTGAGCAACTCCCTGCCCAGGAACCACAACCACATCGCATTGAAGAGCAAGTGCAGCAGCACCATCGCTCCGGTGTCATGCAGGAAACTGTAACTGACCAAGGTCCAAATCCGACCGGCCTGCAACGATGCCGGGCTGAGGGCGAGCAGGCGGTCAAACGCCGCCCCGGCTCGCTCTCCCAGGAGGTAGTGGAAGAAAAGCTGAAGAGTGAAGCCGGCGATCAGCGCAGCGAGCAGCCAGATCAGGACCGACGTGGAGGAGCGCCGGGGTGGGCCCAAGAGGTAGGTCCGATCGGACAGCATGGCTTCCGTAGAACCCTGACACGCCGAAGTCCCACTTCAAGCGCGAGTGGCAAAAACCTTTCAGAATGGGAGGCAGCAGGGGAACTGCAGGAGGGCGCGACGGGCTTGACACTCCTCGGGGCCATCCTGTTCCTTTTCCCAATCCATGGCCAACAAAGCTGAAAAGTGGGACCACAACGCGGCGGGGAAGTTCTACGTCGATCAGCAGTGCATCGACTGTGACCTCTGCCGCGAGACCGCGCCGAACTTCTTCACGCGCCACGACGACGGCGGACATTCGTATGTCTTCAAGCAGCCGTCCACGCAGGAAGAGATCGACCAGTGCATGGAAGCCCTCGAGGGTTGCCCGGTCGAGGCGATTGGTTCCGACGGCGACCAGTAAGGTCTCCGCGAGTGGCTGACCGCGACGCCGCCGTTCCGGGTGGGTCGCGGTCGCTTTGCGTTTGCGTGCGTTCAAGAGGCTTCGCGGTCGTGCCCTCCACACCTTGTTAATCACTCCTCATTTTTGATTAACAAAAAGCTTGGCGTGAGTTTGTGCTCCGCTTGAGGTGGGGGCGATGCAACGCGTGCGAGGAAGGAATCACGTCTTGGTCCGCCATCTTCTTCAGGCGGCTCTTGGGAGCGTAGCGTGGGCCGGGGTGGCGTCGCTCTGTGGCCAGTCGAGTTTCGTTCCCCTGCCGGGCGTCGCCGTGGAGGCCGTGCGCGTGGCGAACGAGCAGCCCGTGGCGACGTTTGCGATGCCGGTGTCCGCGCTTCGATTTGAGCCGTTGGTGGACGTGCAGGCCCGCAACCTCGCCGAGGGGCAGGCGGATGTTTCGATTCGCGCGGGGCTCTTCGAGCAGACGGCGTTCCGGGTCGGGGTCCTTCCGGTGTTCGATCCGCAGACCGGACATTACTTCGCCGAACTGCCGTTGCCTCCGGAGGTCCTCACGTCTCCCGAGGTGCTCACGGGCGTCGCGCATGCGATGGCGGGTTGGAATGCGGGTGCGGGAACAGTCGCCTATGGGTGGCGTCCGATTCGACGCGCGCAGGTCGTGCAGGCTGCGGCCGGGGAGGACCACACGCGGCGCGCGTCGTGGTACGAGGCTTGGACGGTCGCGACCGACGGCGGGCGGACGCTGGGGTTCGATGCGTCGGTCGCGGGCTCGCGATCGGATGGATCGATTCCCCTGGGTGATCATGATTTCCGACGGGTGCACGGCCGTCTGCAGGTGCGAGGGGCAAGCGCGCAGACGGATCTGTTTGCGGGCTATCAGGCCAAGTTCTTCGGCTGGCCGAATCTCTACACGCCCTTCAACTCGCCGGAGTCGGAGAATCTGCAGACCGTCCTCGTCGCGCTCAACCATCGCGAGGAGTGGGGGGGAGGCGACGGTGTCGAGGTCGGTGCCTACTACCGGCGGAACAAGGATGACTATGCCTTCAATCGGTTCGCGCCGCTCGGTGCGGTTCATCCGTTCCAGCACACGACGTGGGTGCGGGCGGCCGCGGCTGAGGTCCGACGGACGTGGGGTGGCGCGCGGTGGCACGCGCGCGCGGTTGTCATGGGCGACCGGCTGAAATCGACGTCGCTCAAGTCGGGCCGTTTCCAAGATCGGATGCATCGCACGTTCGCGCTCGCACCCGAGTGGCGGGGGTCCCGGTCGCGGGGAGGAAATTGGGAAGCGCGTGCGGGTGTGACGTATGACGACACGAACCGCGATGCAGCGGCGTGGTCCCCGCTGGCCGAACTCGCGCTGGACTGGGGTGCGGCGGCCTCCGGCGTGCGCCGCGTGCACGTCGGCTATGCCACGTCCACGCAGACGGCCACCTACACCGCGCTGAACGCGGCGACGGGTGCCGGTCTCTTCCGCGGCAATCCCAACCTTGGTCGACAGACCGCGCGCACGCTGGAAGCCGGCGTCTCGGGTGCGCTGGCTGGTTGGACGGGACAGGTCGCGGTGTTTCAGCGATGGGACGACGCGTTGGTGGACTGGACCTACCGAAAGGGAGTCACCGCCCGGACCGCGAATCCGGTCGATCTGTCGACCGCCGGCGCGGAGTGCGTGGTCCGCCGCTCGGTGGAGCGCTGGGATTTTGTCCTAGGTGTCACCGCCTACTCGCGGCGGTCGGATTACGGATCGGCCACGGTGGATGCCAGTTTCTATGCGCTCAACTTTCCGCGCTTCCGTGCCACGGGTGCGATGGTGGCGCGCGTTGCCCGCGGGTGGGAAGTGCGAATCGACAACGAGGTGCGCCGGCAGTCGGACAGCCTGCTGCGGGGCGCGACGAACCGGGATGCTTTCCTCACGTCGGCATCCGTGGCGTGCACGCTTCGCGCTTGGAAAGCGGTCACGTTTTCGCTGCAAGCGGAGAACCTGTGGAACGACGATTTTCAGGAGGTGCCCGCGGTCCCGGCGGCGCGGCGGCAGATGGTCTTCGGCGTGACGTACCGGCGCTGATCGCGGCGGACTCGTGGGTGGACGAGGTGGCGGGAGCCGAACGAAAATCGGCTGGCAAGACTGGCGCCGGGTGCGAGATGGTTCACCTTACCTCAGCTTTCCTTTCCCCATGGCTACATCCAAGTCCCGTCCGAAATCTCCTGCCTCGCCGAAGCGCGCCTCGAAGACTCCGGCTCCGCGGCGCGGTGCCGCTCCCTCAGCCCGGTCGCCTGGGCTGGGAACCGACTTGGATAGTCGCATGCTGCTGCTGGAGGCGGCGGCCAAGGTGGGAGATGCCGAGATCACCGCGGTGATCCGGGGATCCAAGGAAATCGAGGAGAAGGCCGGTCGCGGCTTGCTGGCGCCCTTCCTCGATCACGTGCGCGATCTGCTGGCGTTGGTGACCGATTATTCCCGGGGTCGCTACCGGGCGATCCCGCTGGGGAGCATCGCGGTGATCGCGGGAGCGTTGGGGTACCTGCTGTCGCCGATGGACCTGATCCCGGATTTCATCCCGGGTCTGGGCTTGGTGGATGACGCCGGCGTGATTGGCGCGTGCCTCAAGGTCGTTCGGCCGCAGTTGGAGCGTTACAAGGCGGCCCGTCGCTCCTAGCCGGAGCGTTCAACGGAACGGCAGCTTGATCCCGGCCTGCGCAAAGAGGTCGGCGCCGACGAATCTTGCGCGCGTGCCGAGTTGGCGTTCGATGCGCAGGATCTCATTCCACTTGGCCATGCGCTCGCCGCGGGTGAACGAGCCGACCTTCAACTGACCCGCGTTGGTCGCCACCGCGAGGTGCGCGATGAACGCGTCCTCCGTCTCGCCGCTGCGCGCCGAGACGACGGGGAGCCAGCCGGCTGCCAGGGTGCGACGGATCGCCGCCAGGGTCTCCGTCACGGTGCCGATCTGGTTCAGCTTGATGAGCACGCTGTTCGCCGTCTGCGCGCGGATGCCCCGCTCGATGCGGGCAAGGTTGGTTGTGAAGTGATCGTCCCCGATCAGCTGACAGCGTCCGCCGATGGCCTGCCGCATTCGCTGCCAGCCTTCCCAGTCGTCTTCGGCGCACGGGTCCTCCACCGAGGCGATCGGGTGATTCCGCACCCATCCGATCATCAGGTCGGTGAAGGCTTCGCTCGTGAATCTCCGGCGCTCGGTCCCGAACGCATAGCCGCCCTCGTGAAAGAGATCGGTCGCGGCGATGTCGAGGGAGATGGCGACATCCCGGCCAGGGGTGTAACCCGCGAGTTCGATCGCCTCGACGAGTGCCGCCAGCGCATCCTCGTTGCGGTCGAACTCCGGCCAGTATCCGCCTTCGTCGGCGACGCCCGCCAGCCGACCGCGGCGACGCAGGACGTCGCCGGCGGCCTGATACACGTTGAAGGTCATTTCCAGCGTCTCGGCATAGGTCTTGGCGCCGAGGGCCATGACCATGAAGTCCTGCACGTCGAGGCGCCCGCTGGCATGCTTGCCGCCGCCGAAAATCTGGATCTCGGGCAGCGGGAGCAGCGTACCGGCGTCGCCGCCGAGATGGGCGTAGAGCGGAAGCCCGCGGGCCTGCGCCGCCGCGGCGGCCACCGCGAGCGAGACGCTCAGGATGGCGTTGGCGCCGAGTCGCGACTTGTGGGGCGTGCCGTCGAGGGCGATCAAGGCGGCGTCGATGCCGGATTGGTCGAGTGCATCACGTCCCGTGACCGCGCGGGCGATTTCGCCGTCGACGTGGCTGACCGCGCGCAGCACGGAGCGTCCGCGGAAGCGCTGACGGTCGCCGTCGCGCAGTTCGAGCGCCTCGTGGTGACCGGTCGAAGCACCCGACGGAACAAGCCCGCGGCCGCGGGCTCCGCCGGAAAGCGTCACCTCGGCCTCGATCGTGGGGTTGCCCCGGCTGTCGAAGATCTGCAGGGCTCGGACGGCGGAGACGGTGGTCATGGCGGACAAGGCTTCAGGAAAGATCATCCCCCCACCGCTTGGCGAGATCGGGGATTCGTGCGGGAGCCGACGGTGCGTGCGCGCGCACGAAGGAGGTCACGACCTCGCGGCCCGCCTCGTTGAGGTAGTCCACGGGTGACTTGCCGTGCACCCGCGCGAGGAGGAGCGCGAGGGTCAGGACGACAACCCGCGGCTCCATCGCTTCGGCCTCGGAGCCGGGCAGTTGATCGGCGTAGGACCGCCAGAACGTCGGGGGGAGCGCGAGGAGATCACCGACTGCCTCGTGGCGGCGATGATGGAGCGCCTTGAGCAGCAGGTGATGGATCAGGAAGGCGACGTCGAAGGCGGGATCGCCGAACCAGGCGACCTCGGCGTCGAGGATGATGAGCCGTCCGGATCGGATCATCAGATTCTTCGGACTGAAGTCTCCGTGGACGAGCGCCAGTCGCTGGGACGCCAAGTGCAGGGAGACTTCCCGAAGCCACGGAGCGAGGTCAGGAAGGCGCCTTGCGCTGGTGTTGAAATAAGGATCGATGCGCAGCTCGGTGAAGTTCCGCAGCGTATCGAACGCACCGGCAACGGCTGGATCACCCCAGGTGGCCCGGTGCACCCGTCCGAGGGCGGCTCCAGCCTCGAGGGCATAGAGCGGATCTGCTTCGCCGGCCATCAGGGCTTGCTTCCAAGTGATCCACCCCTCGCCGAAGTACTCCATCGCGAACCAGCCCTCCTCCGGGGCGGCGAGGAGGACGCGGGGAATGTTCGCCGGCGCGAGCGTGGCCGCGAGGCTCAGCCACTCCTGCTCGAAGGCGTTGCGCCCCGTATCGGCGAGCCATTCATCGGTGACGCGCAGGCGGGCGAGGGCGCGCTTGACGATGACCTGACGGCCCGCGTCGTCCTCCACGAGAAGGACGTCGCTCGAAACGCCGCCGCCTAATGCTCGCGAGCGGGCCCCGTCACCGATGCAGCCGGCGGCGGTCAGACGCGCGAGGATGGCATCGTCACCGGGCTGGACTGGGGTGGGTGCAGGCATCCTCCATGAGCCAAAGGCGCCGAGAACGGGGAGCCAAGCGGTTTTCGGCGGGATGCTGCGCGTGCGCTCTCCGCGGGGATGCTTCTGCGCGCGGCGCCGTTAGATGCCGCTGCCGGCGTCTCGGCTGGCCGATGGCTCCGAAGGCAGGTCCTCCTCGCGGAAACCCTCGGCCGGGAATAGGCGAACGTGACGGAACACGAGGTTCACGCGGTCGCCGTCGTGCAGGTTGAGTTCGCGCAGCTTCTGGCGCGGCACCTCCGCCTCGATGGTGTCACCGGTGTCACCCCGGCTCAGGCTGACTCGGCCGTAGTTTCCGGCGGAGAAGACGTGGAGCACGCGGGCGGGGACGGCGTGCTCGCCGGCGAACTCGCGCCGGATGTCGATGTCGTGGGGTCGCACGTAGAGCACGCTCTTCGCCGTGGTGCGGCCGCGCTCGAGGCGGTTCACGTTGCCGAGGAACTCGATCACGAAGGGCGAGGCGGGGCGGTCGTAGACCTCCTGCGGAGGGCCCACCTGCTCAACCTTCGCTTGGTTCATCACGACCACTTCATCGGCAAGCTCGAGGGCTTCCTCCTGGTCGTGGGTGACGAACACGGTCGTGACGTGCAGGCGCTCGTGGAGCGTCCGCAACCAGCGGCGCAGGTCCTTGCGCACGCGGGCGTCGAGGGCGCCGAACGGCTCATCGAGGAGCAGGACGCGCGGTTGGACGGCGAGGGCGCGCGCCAGCGCGACACGCTGGCGTTGGCCGCCGGAGAGCTGGTCGGGATAGCGTCCGCCAAGACCGGAGAGCTGGATCAGATCGAGCAACTCGTTCACGCGGTCGGTGATCTGTCGCGCCGTGGGCCGGTCCCGCCGGGGCCGGACGCTGAGGCCGAAGGCGATGTTGTCAAAAACCGTCAAGTGCCGGAACAGCGCGTAATGCTGGAAGACGAACCCGACGCCGCGGCGCCCGGCGGGCACGTTCGAGACATCCTCGCCGTGGAAGAGCACCTTGCCGGATTCGGGGTCGGAGGTCGCGTCCGGCGACTCGAGTCCGGCGATGATGCGGAGCAGCGTCGTCTTTCCGGAGCCGGAAGGTCCGAGCAGCGCGGTGAGCCGTCCGCTCGGGACGGAGAGGTTGACGCCGGCGAGGGCCGTGAACGTGCCGAAGCGTTTCCAAGCGTGGCGGACTTCGATGCTCATGAGGCAAAAGTGCGGGTTTCGGCGTGCGCGGCGGCCAGCAGGGCGCGGCGGTGGCGCCACTCGATGAGGCTCTTGAGGAGCATCGTGAGGAGGGCGAGGAGCGTGAGCAGCGAGGCGACGGCGAAGGCGGCCTGGGTCTGGTACTCGTTGTAGAGAATCTCGACGTGAAGCGGGATGGTGTTGGTCTCGCCGCGGATGTGGCCCGAGACGACGGACACCGCCCCGAACTCGCCCATCGCGCGGGCGTTGCACAGCACGACGCCGTAGAACAGGCCCCACTTCGCATTCGGCAGCGTCACGCGCCAGAAGGTCTTCCAGCCTCCGGCCCCGAGCGTGAGCGCCGCGAGTTCCTCGTCGCGCCCTTGCGCCTGCATGAGTGGGATAAGCTCCCGGGCAACCAAGGGGAAGGTCACGAAGACGGTCGCCAGCACGATGCCCGGCGTGGCGAAGATGATCCGCAGGTCGCGGTCCGCGAGCCATTCGCCCATCCAGCCCTGGGCGCCGAACATCAGAACGTACACCAGCCCCGCGATCACCGGCGAAACCGCGAAGGGGAGGTCGATCAGCGTGGTGAGCACCGACTTTCCGCGGAAATCAAACTTCGCGATCGTCCACGCCGCGGCCAGGCCGAAGACGACGTTGCAGGGCACCGCGATGGCGGCGGCCAGCAGGGTGAGCCGCACCGCCGCAAGCGCGTCGCGTTCGGTCAGCGCGGCCCAGTACAGGCGGAGTCCGCCGCGCAGCGCCTCGACGAACACCGCGCCCAGCGGGATCACGAGGAAGAGTGCGACGAAGCCGATTGCCACTGCGAGCAGGGTCCGCTTCAGCCATGGCGGGTCCGCGAGGGTGCGTCGGCGGTGGGGTTGCGCGACGTGGACGAGGGTGGAGGCAGTGCCGGACATGGTCGAAGGAGCGCGAGGGTACCGGATCAGCGGCCGTGGCGTTCCGGGGAGAAAAACCAGCGTTGGAGAAGCTGCACCCCGAACAGGAGCGCGAAGGATACCACCAGCATGACCACCGCGAGGGCGGTCGCCCCGGCGTAGTCGTACTGCTCCAGCTTCGTCACGATCAAGAGGGGCGTGATTTCGGTGCGCAGCGGCATGTTGCCCGAGATGAACACCACCGAGCCGTACTCACCGATCCCGCGGGCGAAGGCCAACGTGAACCCGGTGCACGTCGCGGGCAGCAGGGCCGGCAGGACCACCCGCCGCAGGGTCTGGGTGCGGGTGGCTCCCAGCGTCGCCGCCGCCTCTTCCAGCTCGGGTTCCAACTCCTCGAGCACCGGCTGCACCGTGCGCACCACGAAGGGCAGGCCGATGAACGTCAGCGCCACCCAGATTCCCAGCGGCGTGTAGGCCACCGGCAGGCCGAAGAAGCCGGCAAAGCCCACGGTC
>CAZEJZ010000084.1:0-9408 GCA_964512415.1 uncultured Opitutaceae bacterium | reverse complement strand
TGCCCGCCTTGCAGCGCTCCACGGCCTCGTTGTTCAGCATCACCAGCCCGGCGGAGAGGATCAAGGTGGTCCGGGCCTCCGCGAGCGAAGCCCGGATGCCGGGCGAGCGATCCATCACGACGGCGAGGGAGGCGTCCGCCGGCACGAGCGCGCGCAGGTAGGGCAGCTGCGCGTTGATCGCGTTGATCGTGGCGACGATGTTGGCGCCGGGCTGGCGGCTGACCATCAGCACGACGGCCGGCTTGTCGTTGTGGAATCCGCTGCTGTAGCGATCCTCGACCGAATCCGTCACGGTGGCGACGTCCCCCAGGCGCACGGCCGCCCCCTCGCGGTAGCGGATGATCAGGGGCAGGTAATCGGCGGCGCGGCGCAGCTGGCCGCTGGTCTGGATCTGCCAGCGCCGGTCGTCCGACTCGATGCTCCCGCGAGGGGTGACGGCGTTGGTGGCGCTGATCGCGCGGCGCACCTCGTCGAGGGCGATCCCGTGGTGGGCGAGGGCGTTGGGGTTGAGCTGGACCCGCACGGCGGGGAGGGAACTGCCGCCGACCGAGACTTCGCCAACCCCAGGGATCTGCGAGAGTTTCTGGGCGAGGAGGGTGGCCGCGATGTCGTAGAGTTTTCCCGGGGCCAGATTGGGCGAGCTCAACGCCAGCGCCATGATGGGTGCCTGCGACGGGTTGACCTTGCGGAAACTCGGGTTCCCCGGCATCCCCGCGGGCAGTTGCCCGCGGGCGGCGTTGATCGCGGCCTGCACGTCGCGGGCGGCGTCGTCGATGTTCCGGTTCAGCGCGAATTCCAGGGTGATGCCGGTGGATCCCTGACGGCTGCTCGACGAAATTGCCGTGACCCCCGCGATGCTGCCGAGCGCGCGCTCGAGCGGCGTGGCCACGCTTGCCGCGATCGTCTCCGGGCTGGCGCCGGGGAGCGATGCGTTCACCTGAATCGTCGGAAAGTCGACCTGCGGCAGCGGTGCCACCGGGAGCAGACCGTATGCGAGCGCCCCGGCGAGCACCAGGGCGGTGGCGAGCAGTGCGCTCGCCACGGGCCGGCGGATGAACGGTCGGGAGAGGTTCATCGACGTCGACTAGACCGGCGCGGTCGTGGTCTCCGCGGCCGTCCGGCGCGGCCGGCGGCGCTGGGTGAGCCGGTCGAAGGCGAGGTAAACGACCGGCGTGGTGAACAGGGTGAGCACCTGACTGACGAGCAGGCCTCCGACCATCACCAATCCGAGCGGCTGGCGCAGCTCGGCGCCGGAGCCCGAGGCGAACATCAGCGGCAGCGCGCCGAAGAGCGCTGCGAGCGTGGTCATGAGGATGGGCCGGAAACGCAGCCGGGCCGCCTCACGGATCGCTTCGCGCGGCGACATGCCCTGATGCCGCTCGGCCTCCAGCGCGAAGTCCACCATCATGATGCCGTTCTTCTTCACCAGGCCGATGAGCAGGATGATGCCGATCACGGCGATCATGTCCAACGGCCGACCCGTGAGGTGCAGCGCGAGCAGCGCTCCGACCGCCGCCGAGGGCAGCGTGGAGAGGATCGTGATCGGGTGAATC
Organism: uncultured Opitutaceae bacterium; assembly: GCA_964512415.1. Lineage (GTDB taxonomy): Bacteria > Verrucomicrobiota > Verrucomicrobiia > Opitutales > Opitutaceae > UBA6669. The sequence continues at coordinate 7,855 of CAZEJZ010000084.1, read as the reverse complement.
GTGCTCTCGTACAGCACCCCCAGCACGAGGTACATGGTCACCACCGCAGCGAGGACGAGGAAGAGCGTGCTGGAGAGCGACGACCGGAAGGCGTGCGCCGCTCCCTGGAACGTCAGCTCGATCGCCGGCGGCAACGGCGCCGCGGCGGCCGTGCGCTCGATCGCCTCGACGGCGGCACCCAGCGCGAAGCCAGGCGCGAGGTTGAACGAGACGGTGATCGCCGGGAACTGCCCGACGTGGTTGATCACCAGCGTGGCCGATCCCTCGCGCACCTGCGCGACGCTCGCGAGCGGGACCGGCTTCCCGGCACTGCTGTTGACGTACAGCTGGTCCAGCGCCGCGGGGCCCTGGGCGAGCCGCGGATCCACCTCCAGCACCACCCGGTACTGGCTCGCCTGCGTGAAGAGCGTGGAAATCTGCCGCTGCCCGTACGCATTGTAGAGCGCATCACCGATGTCGGCCACGCTGACCCCGAGGCGGCTCGCCGCATCGCGGTCGATCTCGACGAAGGCCTGCAGCCCCCGCGTCTGCTGGTCACTCGCCACGTCGGCCAGCTCCGGCTGCGCCTGCAGGAGCGCGATGAATTCGGGCACCCACGATTCCAGCAGCGCACCGTCTGGTGACGTGAGCGTGAACTGAAACTGCGTCCGGCTCACCCGGTCCTCGATCGACAGCTCCTGCACCGGCTGCAGGTAAAGCGTGATGCCCGGCACGCTCCGCGCCGAGGCGAGCAGCCTGGCGATGATCGCCGGTGCCCGCTCCCGTCGCTCACCGTGGGGACGGAGGTTGATCAGCATGCGCCCGCTGTTGAGCGTGGTGTTGGTGCCGTCGACGCCGATGAATGAGGACAGACTGACGACGGCGGGGTCCGCGAGGATCCGCTCGGCCAGCGCCTGCTGCCGCTCGGCCATCGCGGCGAACGAGACGGTCTGTGGCGCCTCCGTCACAGCCTGCAGCACCGCGTTGTCCTGCACCGGGAAGAAGCCCTTCGGCGCCGTGACGTAGAGCGCCGCCGTGAGCAGCAGCGTTCCCACCGTGACCGCCAGCGTCATCCGCTGCCGGTCCAGCACCCAGTCGAGCCCGCGGAGGTACTGCGCGATCACGCGATCGAGGAAACCCGGCGCCCCGTGGCCGTGACCCTTCGCGGACGGGGGCGGGAGCAGGCGGGCGCCCATCATCGGCGTCAGCGTCAGGGACACCACCAGCGAGATCAGGATCGCGACCGCGAGCGTGATCGCGAACTCGTGAAAGAGACGGCCCACGACGTCGCCCATGAAGAGCAGCGGGATCAGCACCGCGATCAGCGAAATCGTCAGCGACACTAGCGTGAAGCCGATCTGCGACGCGCCCCGCAGGGCCGCGTCCATCGGCGCGAGCCCCTCCTCCCGGTAGCGCGCGATGTTCTCCAGCATCACGATCGCATCGTCCACCACGAACCCGGTCGCGATGGTGAGCGCCATCAGCGTGAGCAGGTTCAGCGAGAAGCCGGCCAGGTGCATCACGCCGAACGTGCCCACGAGCGACAGCGGCACGGCGATCGACGGGACCAGCGTCGCCGCCGGGTCGCGCAGGAAGAGGAACGTCACCAGCACCACGAGCCCGATCGCGAAGAGCAGTTCGTGCTGCACGTCGCGGACCGAGGCGCGGATGCTCAGGGTGCGGTCGGTGAGCACGGTGAGTTGCACCGCCGCGGGCAGGCTCGATTCCAGCTGCGGCAGCAGCGCGCGCACGCGGTCGACGACCTCGATCACGTTCGCTCCCGGCTGGCGCTGCACGTTGATCAGCACCGCGGGCAGGCGGTCCGCCCAGGCGGCGAGCCGACGGTCCTCGGAGGCATTGATCACCTGGGCGACGTCGCCCAGCCGCAGCGGCGCGCCGTCGCGCCACGTGATGATCAGCTGGCGGTACTCCTCGACGGACCGCAGCTGGTCGTTCGCGTCCATCAGGATGCTGCGCGTCGGGCCGTCGAAGTTGCCCTTCGGCTGGTTGACGCTGGCGGCGTTGATCGCCGCGCGGATGTCGGCGAGTTCGAGGCCGCGGGCGGCGAGTGCGGACGGATTGACCTGCACCCGCACGGCGGGCCGCTGGCCGCCCGCGAGGCTGACCATGCCCACGCCGGGCAGCTGGGCGAGTTTCTGGGCGACGCGCGTGTCGACGAGATCGTGCACCTCGGGCAGCGGCAGGCTGGCGGAGGTGACGGCCAGGGTGATGATCGGCGTGTCGGCCGGATTGACCTTCCGGTAGATCGGCGGGGCCGGCAGGTCGTTCGGCAGCAGATTGCTCGCGGCGTTGATGGCGGCCTGCACCTCCTGTTCCGCGACCCCGAGCGAGACCTCGAGGGAGAACTGCAGCGTGATGACCGAGGCGCCGCTCGCGCTCGTGGAGGACATTTGGTTCACGCCGGGGATCTGACCGAGCCGCCGCTCGAGCGGCGCGGTGATCGCGCTGGACGTGACCTCCGGGCTGGCGCCCGGGTAGAACGTGAAGATCTGGATCGTCGGGTAATCCACCTCGGGCAACGCCGCGACCGGCAGCAGCCGGTACGCGAGAATGCCCGACAGCAGGAGCGCCACCATCAGCAGCGTGGTGGCGACGGGACGGAGGATGAACGGCCGCGATGGGTTCATCGGCCCTTGTTTCCGGGGCGGCCACCCGGGCCGGACTTCGTCGCGGGTTCGCCGGCGGGCGCGGTCGGGGCGGACTCGTCCACCAGCGTGACGGCGCGACCGTCGCGCAGCCGGTCGAGGCCCTCGAGCACCACGCGTTCCCCGGGCTGGATCCCGGATGCGATGGTCTGGAGCGTGGCGTTGGCGGGCCCGAGGACCACGTCGCGGACCTTGGCCTCGCTGCGCTCGTTCACCACGTACACGTAGGTCCCGCGCGATCCGAATTGGACCGCGGCGGCCGGGATGACGATGGCGCTGGGCAGCGTCAGCACGCGCAGCCGCACGTTGACGAACTGGTTCGGGAAAAGGCGGTCGTCTGCGTTGGCGAACTCCGCGCGGAGCCGGAGCGTGCCGGTGGCGACGTTGATCTGGTTGTCGACGGTGCGCAGCGAACCGGTGGCGAGGAGGCTGCGCTCATTGCGGTCCCACGCCTCGACCAAGAGGGCGTCGCCGGCGCGCCGGCCGTCGAGCACCTGCTGGAGATCGGTTTCCGGGACCGTGAACAGGACGGAGATCGGCGCGGTCTGCGTGATCACGACCAGCCCGTTCGCGTCGCCAGCACGGATGAGGTTGCCCGGGTCGACCTGGCGCAGTCCGAGCCGGCCGGAGATCGGCGCCGCGATCCGCGTGTAGCTCAATTCGAGCCGGGCCGTCTCGACCTGCGCCTGCGTGGCGGCGAGGGCGCCCTCGCGGGACGACACGAGGGCCTGCTGCAGCTCGAGTTCCTGGCGCGTGATCAGATTCTGGGCGAAGAGCTGTTCGAAACGCTGCAGGTCGCTGCGCGCGGTCTGCAGCTGGGCGGCGTTCTGCTGCTGCTGGCCTTCGGTCTGGGCCAGGCGGATCCGGTAAGGGGCCGGATCGATCTCGGCGAGCAAGTCGCCCTGCGCGACCCGTTGTCCCTCGGCGAAGGCGATCCGCAGCAGCGGCCCATCGACGCGGCTGCGCACGGTCACGGTGTTGAGCGGCGTGACCGTGCCAATGGCCTTGAGGTAGACGGCGAATGGCTCCTGGCGCGCGACCTCGGCGCGGACCGGGACGGCCTGGTTGCCCGCCTTCACGTTCCAGCGATTGCGGTTTCCGGCGGATTGGGCCGGTCCGCGGGAGGCGGCGTACCAGACGCCGAGCGCGAGCACGAGGGCCACCGATCCGTAGATCAGCCAGCGACGGGAGGACGGGGGAGGGGAGGAGGCGGACATCGCGGGAAGAGGGGAAAGGAACGACGGGGTGAGCCGGAAGACCCGGACCTCTCAGCAGAACCGATGCAGCGTGGGAAACAAGGCAAGAGACGGAGGAGTTTGGTGAACAGTCTGACGCCGCCCGGCGTTCGCGCGGGCAGGCGTCACGCGGCGTGCGGTCGGCGGAAAGGCGAGCGCGGAGAGCGTGTTTCGCGAGCGCATCCTTCCGGAGCCCCGGTGACGTCGATGGCTCGCGAGTTGAAACGAGCGGACGTTGGCTCCACGGTCTCTCACCGCATGAACCCCCTGAGTGCCGCCCGGCTGCTGCCGCTGATTCTGCTGAGCCTGAGCCTGATCGAAGGCGCGTTGCGCGCGCAGGCCGAGCCCCCGGTGCGGCTGTCCGAAGTCATCGTGACCCCGAGCCGCTTTGGCGTCAGCGATGCCGTCGGCGCGCCGGCGGCGACCCTCACGGCGGAGGAGCTGGCGGCGCGACCGCAGGTCGGCGAAGACCTCTTCCGCGTGATCGCGCGGCTGCCCGGATTGGCGGCGGACGACTTCACCGCGCGCTTCTGGGTGCGCGGCGCGCCGAACGGACAGGTCGGCGTACGGCTCGACGGCCTCGATCTTGTGGAGCCGTTCCACCTCAAGGACGTCGAAGGCGCTCTCTCCATTGTTGACCTCCCGACCGTGCGCCGCCTCGACCTCTACACCGGCGGATTCACGGCGGACTACGGCGACCGACTGGCCGGCGTGCTCGCGTTGGAGACGTCCACCGCTCCCGCCGGTCCGGACCGCACCTCCCTCGGCGTGAGCGCGACGGGCGTGCGCCTCTCGCATGGCGGGCGATCGGCGGACGGCCGCGGCGAATGGCGGCTGACGGCGCGGCGCGGTTACCCGGACCTCGCGCTGCGGCTGCGCGGCCGGGAGGACGAAATCTTTCCGCGCTACCACGACATCGCGGCGAAGACCGAGTGGACCCTTGCGCCTGGGCAGCGGCTCTCGGTGCACGCCCTGCACGCCCTCGACACCCTGCGCTTCCAGGAAGCGGGAGAACCCGCCCTCAACAGTCGCTACCGGAGTGACTCCCTGTGGATTCGCTGGCGCGGGGAGTGGAGCGGTGGCCTCGCGGGCGAGACAGTCCTCGGGCACTCGCGCCTCGGTTGGCGCCGTCAGGGTGACGGGTATTTTGACCAGCGCCTGCGGCTGCTCCTGAACGACGACCGCGACCTCGACCTGACCACGCTGCGCAGCGATTGGTCCAAGCCCGTGTCGGAGCGCGTCTTCGTCCGCGCCGGGGCGACGGTGCAGCGGGGCGCGGCTGACTACGTGTACTCCCTCGTCCGGGAGGAGACGGTCATTCGTGGTGCGGCGCTGGTGACGGAGCGCCGGACCGAGGACGCGCGGCTGGCCCGGTCGGGCACCGGAGCGGCGCTGTTCGTCTCGCCCCGGGTGGCGCTTGCGCCCGGCTGGATTGCGGAGGCCGGCCTCCGGGTGGAGTCCGCGCCCGCAAGGCCCGGGGAGTGGGAGACCCTTCCCCGCTTCAACCTCGCGTGGAATGCCGCGCCGGCGACCACGCTGCGCGCCGCCTGGGGCTGGCATGCGCAGGCGCAGGGCCTGCATGAACTCTCGGTGCCGGATGGTGAGCGCGCGTTCGCCCCCGCCGAGCGCGCTGAACACCGCGTTCTCGGCGTCGAGCACCGCCTCCCGAGGGGTGTCCTGCTGCGGGCGGAAATGTATCAACGCAAAGGATACAACAGGCGCCCGCGGTGGGAGAACCTGGTCAGCCTCTACAACGTGTTTCCGGAGGTGCAGACGGACCGCATCCGCGTGAACCCCTCGGGGGACGACGCGCGGGGAATCGAGCTGTTGCTTGAGCGACGGGCTGGAGCCGGCACGCCCCTGGGCTGGTCGGCGGGCTACGCGTGGGCGCGGGCCCACGAGCGCGTCGGCAACCGCGACGTGCCGCGCGCCCGGGATCAGCGTCACACCCTGTTGGCGGAGCTGAACTACGCTCCGAACCCGCGCTGGAGCTGGAGCGCGGCGTGGCAGTATCACACCGGTTGGCCCACCACGGGGGTCAGCTATGCCTTGGTGCCCTTGGCCAACGGCCGGCGCGCGATCCAGCGGGTGCTCGGCGCTCCCTACGCCGAACGCCTCCCCGCGTACCACCGTCTCGATCTTCGCGTAACCCGGCGCTGGACGCCGAAGTGGGGCGAGGTGAGGGCATTCCTTGACGTCTTCAACGCCTACGATCGAACCAACGTGCTTGGCTACACGACCTCCCCGGTCGTGCAGGGGACCCAGGTGGAGGCGCGACGCGAGGTCAAGGACCTGCTCCCCTTCGTCCCGAGCGCCGGAGTTGAAGTATCCTTCTAGCCCGCGGCGTGGCGTCGTCGCGGCCGTTCAGCCGGCTTCGCGAGAGCTCTGACCGCGATCGGGCGGTGAGTCGCTCGGAACTGATACTAGAGCCCATCCGCTGACGCCTCGGTTCCCTCGGCCGAGGCGTCCGGGCACTCCCGTGGAATGGGGTTTTGACTCTAATGATGCTAAATTGCGTTTCATAAAAACCTATACCAAAGCAGTATAAGTTTTATCGAGATAAAATAGCAATAATTTGAGCCGTGTCAAATCCCGGAGTCCCGGTGAGTTCACCTTGCTCGGCCGGACGGCTCGTTGACTCGGACGGTCGGGGTGGCTCCGGCGGGACGAAGGGCGCGGGGCGCGATTGCCGGTGGGAGAAGGGCAGGGGGGAAGGACCCGCGCGTCGACCCCGTCGGTGAATAACTTGTTGGCAATTTCCCTCGGAAAACGGTGCCTCTGGCCTTGACCCGGGTGGGGCGAAATGGGTTTAAATGGGGCGTTGTGGGGCGGACTTTCCGTCCTCGCTATGTCTTCACCCGCCAAACCTTTCTACACGGGCCTCTTCCGGCACGCGTTGGACGACAAGAATCGCCTGACGATTCCGTCGGCGTGGCGGGCTGCGCACGTGGAGGGCGAAGTGTTCCTGGCGACGCCGCATCCGGATGGGTACATCGCGGTGTTGCCGCCGGCGGAGGTGGAGAAGTTGCACGCGAAGATCGCGGCGATGGCGCTGTCGGATGGGGCGGCGCAGGACTTCGCGGCGCGCTTCTTCGCGGAGACGCAGGCGCTGGCCTTTGACAAGGCGGGGCGCGTGATGGTGAACGCGGAGTTGCTCGCGCGGGCGGGCATCGTGAAGGACGCGGTGCTGGTGGGATCGCTGACGAAGTTCAGCTTCTACAGCCCGGAGCGTTGGGAGCGGGTGAAGGAGCGCACGGCGGGGGACAACTTCGGCGATCTGATGCGCCGACTGGGAATCTGACATGGTTGCGGAGGCACCCGAAAAATCCCTGCGCGCCATGGCGACCGGTCATCTCTCCGTCCTGCTGCGCGAGACTCTGGCGTTGCTCGCGCCCCGGGCGGGCGGCCGTTACCTCGATTGCACGTTCGGCGGTGGTGGTCACGCCACGGCGTTGCTTGAGGCGGCTCCGGAGGTGACGGTGGTGGCGCTCGACCGAGACCCGGCGGCGGCGCCGCGGGCGGTGGAGTTGGCCGCGCGTTTTCCGGGGCGATTCCGCTGGGTCGATCTCGACTTCGGGCGCCTTGCGGAGTTGCCGGAGTCGGAGTTCGACGGCGTGCTGTTCGATCTCGGTGTCTCGTCGTTTCAGCTCGACGAGGCGGAGCGGGGATTCTCGTTCCGCGTCGACGCACCGGCGGACATGCGCATGGATCCGCGCGTCGGCGTGCCGGCGTCGCGCTGGCTCGAGACGGCGACGGAGGAGATGCTGGTCCGGGCGGTGCGCGACTACGGTGAGGAGCAGTCGTGGCGGCGCGTGGTGCGGGCGATCGTGGCGGCGCGGGGCACGGGTGCGCTGCAGCGGACTTCCTCGCTCGCGGCGCTCGTTGCGGAGGCGATCCCGCCGCGGGAGCGTCATGCGTCGCGCATTCACCCGGCGACCCGTGCGTTTCAGGGCATCCGCATCGCGGTGAACGACG
>CAZEJZ010000083.1:0-9447 GCA_964512415.1 uncultured Opitutaceae bacterium | reverse complement strand
CACGGTGCATCTTTTCGTTCAGATCACGCCTCCCGCGTCGCTGGCGGTCGGCGCCACGGTCCAACTCCGGGCGGCGGTGGAGTGGCTGATGTGCGCGGAGTCATGCATGCCGGGCGATGCCAAGGTGGTCTTGAGCCTGCCGGTCGCGGAGGTACCGGGAGCGGAGAGCGCGGCGGTGGCGAAGGCCTTCGCGGCACTTCCCCGCGATCCGGCGCCGTGGCGGGTGTCGGCGATGCGGGAGGGGGCGAAGCTGTTCCTGACGGTCGCCGCTCCGGCGGGTGGGACCGCGCACCAGCCGGAGGGTCTGCACTTTTTCGAGGAGCAGGCGCACGTCGATTATGCGGCGCCGCAGGTGCTCACCACGGGGGAGGGCAGCTGGACGCTGGAACTGGCGGCGACGGAGGCGGCGGCGGATGCCACCCGTCTGAAGGGTTTGCTGGTGGCGAAGAACGGCTGGACCGCGGGAGAAGGTTACGCGGCGCTGGTGGTGGACGCACCCTTCACGGCGGGAGCGGATGCACGGTCGGCGATCGCTGCCGGGGCGAATGCACCTGCGCCGGGCGGAAGCGGCAAGGCCGGCACGACCGGCACGGCGAGCGCCGCGTCGGCTGCGGGCGGAACGGCCCATGGTGCGGTGGGCGCGAGCCCTTCGGCCGGTGCGAGCGCCGGTGTCGGTGCTCCGGCGGGAGCGGTCGCAGCGGGCACCAGCGCCGGCTCGGGTCTTCTCGGCACGGTGCTGCTGGCGTTTCTCGGCGGGGTGGTGCTGAACCTGATGCCCTGCGTGTTTCCGGTGCTGGGGATCAAGGTGCTTGGCTTCGTGAATCAGGCGGGCAGCGATCGCGGCAAAGTCGTGCTGCACGGCTTGGTCTTCACGGCGGGGGTGCTGGCGTCGTTCTGGGCTCTGGCCGGTGCGCTGCTGGCGCTGCGGGCGGGAGGGGAACAACTCGGCTGGGGCTTCCAACTGCAGTCGGCGGCCTTCGTTTACGGCATGGCGGTGTTCATGTTCGTGTTCGCGCTGAACCTCAGCGGCCTCTTTGAGGTCGGCCTTTCGGCGACGGGTGCCGGGGCCGGACTGCAGAGCCAGGAAGGACTCGGCGGTTCATTCTTCACGGGCATGCTGGCGACCCTCGTGGCGACGCCGTGCAGCGCGCCGTTCCTCGCGCCGGCGCTCGGCGCGGCTCTGGCGCTGTCGCCGGTTGAGTCGCTCGTCGTCTTCACGGCGATCGCGGTGGGACTGTCGGCGCCTTACCTGCTGCTTTCGCTCTTCCCGAGCGCGGTGAAACTGCTGCCGCGGCCGGGTGCGTGGATGGAGACCTTCAAGCAGCTGATGGCGTTCCCTCTGTACGCCACCGTGGGCTGGCTCCTCTGGGTGCTCGCAGCCCAGACGGCCGGTGACGATTACGGCCTGCTGATGATTCTGTTCGGCTTCGTCCTCGTGGCGATGGCGGCGTGGGCCTACGGCCGTTTTGGCCAGGCGCACGGCAAGCCGGCGCGGCAGCGCTGGGGCACCGCCTTCGCGCTGGTCCTGCTGGTCAGCGGGGTGGCGCTCGGTTGGCCCCAGCCACCGGCCCCCGCAGTCGGGACCGGCGCCGGATCAGCCGGGGCCGCCGGCAAGGGTCCTTACGTCGTGGCGTGGCAACCGTGGAGCCCCGAGGCGGTGGCCGCCGCACAGGCCGCCGGTCGGACGATCTACGTGGATTTCACGGCCCGGTGGTGCGCGACCTGCCAGACGAACAAGGCGTCGGTATTCTCTTCGTCCGAGGTGCTCGCGGAACTGGCACGTCGCGAGGTCCTGCTGCTCAAGGCGGACTGGACCAACAAGGACCCGCGAATCACCCAGGAGCTGGCGAAGTACCAGCGCTCGGCCGTGCCCTTCAATCTGGTGTACCACCCCGGCCAAGCGGCCCCGCAAGCGCTGCCGGAGTTGCTGACGCCGGGCATCGTCCTCGACGCGCTCCGCCGTACCGGCGCCCCCTGAGGTCCTCAGCCCGGGGACGTCGCGTCGTCTGAGACGTCGCGCGCCCGGAGCGGGTGAGCGGGCGGTTTCGTCGCGAAGGCGGGGCGCGCGGATCCGGGCGCGATCACGATCACACCGCTCCGCTAGCGCCGGTCGGACTCCAGAGCGGGATAGTCGGTGTATCCGATTTCTGGATTCTTGCCCGGCGCGCCGTAGAAGGTCTCGGGGACCGGGGCGTTGAGGGCGGCGCGGCGATGCAGCCGGCCGACCAGGTCAGGATTCGCGATGAAGAGCCGCCCCCACGCCACGGCGTCGGCCCGGCCGCCGTCCAGCTCGGCCTGGGCGGTTTCCGCGGTGAAGCCCTGATTCGCGATCAGCGGGCCCCCGAACGCGTCGCGGATCGCCGGGGTGAGCCGTCCCTCCCGGAGTCCCTCGCGCGTGCAGAGGAAGGCCAGCTGGCGGCGTCCGAGCTCCCGGGCGAAGTGGGTGAACGTCTCGGCCGGCGTGTCATCGCGCATGTCATGGCTGTCCTGTGCCGGAGCGAGGTGGTACCCCACGCGGTCCGCTGGCCAGACCGAGAGCACCGCGTCGGTGACCTCGAGCGGGAAGCGGCAGCGGTTGGCGACCGAGCCGCCGTAGGCGTCGGTGCGGTGGTTGGTGGACGACTGCAGGAACTGGTCGAGCAGGTAGCCGTTGGCGCCGTGGATCTCGACTCCGTCGAAGCCGGCCTCGCGGGCGAGGCGCGCCCCGCGGCGGTACGCGTCGGCCACGCCGGCCAGTTCCTCGGTGGCGAGGGCGCGGGGGGTGACGAAGGGGCGGGCCGGACGGAGGAGGCTCACGTGGCCGGCCGGTGCGATGGCGCTGGGGGCCACGGGCAGGGCGCCGCCGAGGTAATGGGGGTCGGAGATGCGCCCGACGTGCCAGAGCTGCAGGACGATGCGGCCGCCGGCGGCGTGGACCGCATCCGTGACGAGCCGCCAGCCGGCGGCCTGCTCCTCGTTCCAGATTCCCGGGGTGTCCGGATAGCCGACGCCCATCGGATCGACGGCGGTGGCCTCGCTGATGATCAGTCCGGCGGTCGCCCGTTGCGCGTAGTAGTGCGCGTTGAGGGCGTTCGGCACGCGACCCGCGGCGGCGCGGCAGCGCGTCAGGGGTGCCATGACGATGCGGTTGGGCAGCTCGAGCGCCCCGAGGCGGACAGGATCGAAGAGGGAAGGCATGAACAGGGGAGCCTGCCCCCGGGGCTTCGCGGCGGCAAGCCGCCCGATGGGCTGATCAGACGGGCCGCCGGGACCAGCGATCGACCAGCCAGGCGCACAGCACCAGCTGCCACTGGTGGTAGAGCATGATTGGCAGCAGGATCACACCCAGCCCCGGATGGGTGCCGAAGATGAGCGACGCCATCGGAACGCCTGAGGCGAGCGTCTTCTTTGATCCGCACAGGATCGCCGTGATCCGATCCTCCGTGGAGAATCCGAGGGCGGAGCACACCCGGCTGACCAAGGCCGCGATGCCGGCGAAGAGGAGGACGGCACCCAGCGACAGACTCACCAGCAGCCCGATCCCGTGACCCGACCAAACGCCTTGCTGGAAGGAATCGGCGAACGACGTATAGACCAGCAGCAGGATGGTGGCGCGGTCGATGAGCCCGATGCGGCGGCGGTGGGCGGTGATGAATGCACCGATGAAGGGCCGCGCCGCCTGGCCGAGCGCCAGCGGCAGCAGCAGCCAGAGCGCGAGATCCCCGATCACGCGACCAAGCGGCAGCGCGTGGCCGGCGGTGGTGAGGAGCAGCCCGATCCAGAGCGGCGTCACGAACACCCCGAGCAGGCCGGAAAGCGTGGCATTGAACACCGCGGCGGGCACGTTGCCCCGGGCGGCGGCGGTGAAGGCGATCGATGAGGAGACCGTGGATGGCAGCGCGCAGAGGTAGAACACCCCGAGCCGCAGGTCGGTGCTCAGCGTCGGGCCCGCGAGCGCGAGGATCAGCAGTCCCAGCAACGGGAACACGATGAACGTGGTCGCTTGGATGACTCCGTGGAGCGGCCAGCGCAGCGTGCCGGCCTTGAGGGCGGAGAGCGGCAGGGCGGCGCCGTGGAGGAAGAAGATCAGCGCCACCCCCGCCTTTGTGAGGATCTCCGGGTGGAGCCAGCCGCCGCGGGCCCCTGGCTCCGGGAACAGCCATGCGAGCCCGAGCACCAGCAGCATCGCGATCATGAATCCATCGGGCTTGCGCTTCATCGGAGGAAAAACCGGTTGGTCGGATCAGCGGGTGGAGGCGTCACGCGGAGCGAGGCGGGGAAGGATCGAGTGGCGGCGGGAGGTTGCCGGTCCGTGCCTTCAGCGCGAGCGCCGCCGGGCGAGTGCGGCGCGGAGGGTGTCGACGGCCTCGGTGCGACCTTCGAAGCGCAGGATCCAGAGCAGTGCCGCGTAGAGCGGCACCGCGGTGCCGATCGCGACGGCGGCGAGTCGCAGGTCGGCGCCGAGCGTGCCATGGGCCGGAAGGAGGTGCTCCAAGCCCAGCACGGTGAGACCCATTGCCCCCGAGGCGATCACGATGCGGGCCGCGTCGGCGAACAGGTGACGGAATGCGAGACCGGACTGCAGCCGGGTGAGGCGCGATTGCAGGAACCACGCCTGCACGCCGGTCGACACCGTTCCCGCGATCGCCAGCCCGAGGGTGCCGGCCGGCTCCATCAGCGCGAGACTGAGGCCGAGATTCACGCCGAAGCTGAGCAGTGCGGCGCGGACCGGGGTGCGCGTATCCTGTCGCGCATAGAACGCCCGGAGCGCCAGATTGACGAAGGACAGGAACGGCAGGCCGGCGGCGAACACCGCGAGGACCGGCGCCATGGCCGCGGTGTCGGCCGCGGAGAACGCACCCCGCTGGAACAGCATCCGGATGAGCGGGCTGGCCAGCAGCGCCAGTCCCACCGCAGCAGGAATGTTGACCGCGAGGATCAGCCGCATCCCGCGACGGTACGCGCGGGCGAGATCGTCCCATTCGCCGGCGGCCGCATGCCGCGAGATGAGCGGAAAGACCACGGTCGTCACGGCGACCGCAAAGACCCCGATCGGCAATTCCATCAACCGCGTGGCGAGGTTCAGCAGCGTGACCGAGGCGTCGTCGAGGGACAGCCCGACCAGCCGCGAAACGGAAAGGTTGATCAGGTAGATCGCGGAACCGAACACCGTTGGACCCATCAGCCCGAGGATCGTGCGAACCTGCGGGCTCGCCGTGAGGTCGAGGCGGGGCTGCCAGCCGAGCCGACGCAGCGCCAGCGCCGGGACCAGCATCTGCAGGAATCCCCCGATCAGCACCCCGGCGCAGAGCCAGCGCATGTGCTCAAGCGGCGCGGCATCGGCGTGGCGGGTTGCGGAAAACGCGAGCAGGCCGATCATCGCGCAGTTGAGCCAGATCGGCGAGAGCGCCGGCTCGAGGAAGCGGTTGAACGTCTGCAGCGCCGCGCTGAAGGCGGCCGCGAGGCAGACGAAGATCAGGTAGGGAAAGAGCCAGACCGCGAGCTCGGCGGCGAGCAGCCAGCGGGCGGCGGTTTCGCCGGAGGGACCCTGGCTGCCGGCGAGCGCGAGGGCCTGCGGGGCGAGCGCGAGGAGGCCCATCGCGCCCGCGACGATGAGGCCCGTCGCGGCGAGCAGCCAACTCGTCACCTGGCTGACCAGCCGATGCGCCTGGGCCGGACCGCCGACGCGCGCCTCCTCGGTCAGCACCGGGATGAAGGCGGCCGTCAGCGCCCCCTCGCCCAGCAGGCGCCGGAACAGATTGGGCAGGGTGAACGCCGTGTAGAACGCGCTCGCCAGCGCGCTCGCCCCGAACACCGCGGCGGTGAGCGAATCCCGCACCAGCCCCAGCACGCGCGAAACCATGGTCGCGGCGGAGACGACGCTGATGTTCTTGAGACTCGACGACACGGACGATGGTTCTCGGGGTCGGGCCGACGGTTAGCAAGAGCGGAGGCGGAAGCTCCGCGGCGGTCCACACCCGAGCCCTGACCCCGCCGCCCGCTGCGTGGTGGTGGCGGGGGCCCGGGCCGGGAGGCTCGGAGCGGACGCCGGAGCTCGCTGCCGGACGTCGCGGTGCCGCCCGTGACGGCGCGGGTCCGGTGGCCAGGCCGGGGTGGCGGCATGGTTGACGACCGCAGGGTCCCGGACGATGCTCCGCGGCCGTCCGACTCCGCCATGCCGCTGGTTCCACTCCTCGTCGATCGCGTCCAGAGACACCCCAAGCGCGTGGTGTTTCCCGAAGGCGCGGACCCCCGCGTCCTGCAGGCGGCGCGCCAGTGGGTGACGCGTCGGATGGGGGCGCCGGTGCTGCTGGGCGATCGCAGCGTGATCAAGGAGACGGCGGCGCGGCTCGACCTCAATCTGCAGGGCATGCGCCTGATTGACCCGGCCCGCAGCGAGGACGCAGAGACCTTCGCGGAGCAGCTGGAGCGGATCCGGCGCGGGAAAGGACTCTCCCTGGCCGAGGCCCGGGAAGCGGTCCGCGATCCCAACACCTACGCAACCCTGATGCTGGCGGCGGGGCAGGCGGACGCGTTGGTGTCCGGTGCCACCGTGAGCGCGTCGAGCGCCCTGCGACCGCTCTTCCAGGTCATTCCCCGGCTGCAGCACGTGCAGACCGCCTCGTCGCTGATGATCCTGGATTTCGAGGAAAAAGTCGTCGGCACGGAAGGTGTGCTCTTTCTGGCCGACTGCGGTGTGATTCCCGAGCCCACGGCGGAGCAACTGGCGGACATCGCGGTGTCGACGGCGATGATCGCGCGGCACCTCACCAACGCGTTGCCGCGCGTGGCGATGCTCAGCTGGGCGTCGAAGAGCGACCGGCCCCACCCGGCGGTCGCGCGGGTGCGGCAGGCGACCGAACTGGCGCGGGCCAAGGCGCAGGCGGCGGCGCTGCCGATGGAGATCGACGGCGAGATGCAGGTGGACGCCGCGCTGGACGCGGCGGTGGCCGCGACCAAGCGCCTCGGCGGCCCGGTGGCGGGGCGGGCGAACGTCCTGATCTTCCCCGACCTGAATTCCGGCAACATCGCCTTCAAGCTCGTGCACGCGCTGGCCGGCGGGAACGCGTACGGCCAGATCCTCACCGGCCTGAGCCGTCCCGCCGCGGAGATCAGCCGCGGCGCCAGCGCCCACGACGTGTTCGGAGCCGCCGCCGTGGTGGCCTGCCAGGCCATCGACCGCCGCCTGCTCTACGGAGACGCCTGAGATGCCGAACGACCTTCCGGCCAACCCCTTCTCGGCCCCCGCGCTCCCGCTCCAGGCGGCGCCGACCAACCGCGTGACCAAGCGCCTGTTCGTCGCCGCCACGCGCATGAACGACGGCAAGACCACCACCTGCCTCGGGCTGTACGCCGCGATGCGCTCGATGTATCCGAGGGTTGGATTCATCAAGCCGATCGGCCAGCGCTTCGTGGAGGTGCGCGGACAGAAGATCGACGAGGATTCGGTGCTGCTGGACACGCTCTTCGACGTGCACGTGCCGATCGAGAGCATGAGCCCGGTGGCGGTGGACGGGACCTTCACGCGGCGCTTCCTGAGCGCGCCGGGGCCGATGCTGGCTGAGTTGACGGACCGCATCTGCCGGGCCTTCGACCGCGTGTCCTGGGAGAAGGACTTCACGCTGATCGAGGGCACGGGCCACGCGGGCGTCGGCAGCGTCTTCGAACTCTCCAACGCGCGGGTGGCGAAGCTGCTCGGGGCGAAGGCGCTGCTCGTCTCGCCGGGCGGCATCGGGCGGCCGATCGACGAAATCGCGCTCAACAAGGCCCTCTTCGACAAGGAAGGCGTGGAGGTGGTGGGCGTGATCCTGAACAAGGTGGAGGAGGACAAGGTCGAGCAGATCCGCGATTACGCGGGCCGCGGGCTCGCCCGCTTCGGGGTGCCCCTGCTCGGCGTCCTGCCGCGGCAGAACCTGCTCTCCTCCCCCAATCTCTCCCAGGTGGTGGAGGAGATCGGCGGCCGCTGGCTCAGTCCGCCGGCGGGACAAGCCCTGCGTCGCGTGCGACACGTGATGGTGGGCGCCGGCACGGCGCGCAGCGTGGCGGGGAGCCTGCGTCCCGGGACCCTGCTGATCACGCCCGGCGATCGCGATGACATCATGGCCGCGGCCCTGGCGGGCGCGGGGGAGCGGCGTGGCCGCGACCGCATCGTTGGCCTTGTCCTCACCGACGACATCGCACCGCCGCCGGGGCTCGCGGCCCAGCTCGCCGCGGCGGACATCCCGGTCATCACCGCCGAGGCGGAGTGTTACACCATCACCTCACGCATTCATGGCATGACGGTGAAAACCAGCCCGCAGGACACGGACAAATTCCCGGTCATCAAGCAGCTCATCCTCGAGCACGTCGACCTCAGTCGCCTGCTCGGCGCGGTCTGAGCATCGGCTCACCGCCGCGGTCGTCGACCTCGCTTCGCGGAGGCGATCAGGGGATCGTGACCGTGAGGAAGTCGCCCTCGATCGCGGCGCGATTGACGCGGGTCCAGCCGCCGAGCACGTCCTCAGGCACGAGCGGCTGGCGGGAGACGCGGCCGAGCAGCCAGCGGTGCAGGTTCGGGAAGCGATGGACCGCGAGGGATCCGAAGTACGTCTCGCGGGGCTCGAACCGGAGGCCCACCTCGGTCGCGACGAAGCCACCCCGGCTCTGCAGCACTCCTTCCAGCTTCCGACCCAGCACGGTGACCGTGGCAGGGGTGGCGACTTGGAGCATGCCATCTTGGATGCGGAAATTAAGGCGACCGGTGCTGATCAGCGGATCGACCGGGGTGTCCGTGGGAAGCTGCGCGGAGCTCGACCACGCGTTCAGCTCGGCTTCCGTGAAGGCGAGCTGTCCGCTCTGCCCTTCGAGGAACGCCTGCTGCTTGCGCTCCCAGTTCCGGTTGCCGGGCGGAGTGGCCGTACCCTCGGCGAACGGGATCGGGTTGATCCGGGCGCCCTCGGTGGGAAGGTTCATCGACGTCTCACCGCTGCTCACCAACCACGCGAACGCGAGGACAACACCGAGGAGCAAGCTGGCGAGGGCGCCAAAAAGGACTTCGAAAATGCTGGGGCCGACCAAGGCTCGCTGAATGTATTTTTCCATGACGCTCCGGGATCAAAGAGATTTTGTGCGTCCTTTGCGAGCCTCTTCCACGGCTCGGAAATAGGAAGCGTAATAGGTCCAACTCGCTGCCAGGCCGACAAATACCGTGAAGGTCATGAGGGGATACCCCACCACCAGGAACCCGATCAGAGCGAAGGTTGGGACCCAGAAACGGGCGCGGCTGGAACGTAGCATCGCGCCCAATACGTAGACCCGGAACGCATCGCGGTACTCCTCGCGCTTCTGGTACTGGTAAATGCCAGCCGCTGTCAGTGGCCCCGCCAGCATGATCGCCGGGAGCAGGGGGAGGTAAACGATTACGCCGTAAGAGAGCAGACGGAGGGGCCAGGTGAGGAGCCAGGCGGCCAGGATCGGGGTGAGTCCGAG
>CAZEJZ010000082.1:0-9570 GCA_964512415.1 uncultured Opitutaceae bacterium | reverse complement strand
ACGGATGGGAACGCGCGGCGGAAGACGCGCCAGTCGTGGGAGGCGCGGTGGTGGAGGGCGGCGAGCACGGAGGCGATGCGGGGAGTCTCGAGGCTGTTCATGGGTGATTTTGGGTTGACGGTGGTTTCGACCGCCGGATGATACGAGTAATTGCTCGCATCCTCAACTCGCATTCCCCCCGTGCCCGGGTCCGTCCAGGTAAATCCCCGCAAGCGACCGGTTCAGGGCCGGTCGAAGGAGACGTGTGAAGCGATCCTCGGGGCGGCGGCTCGCATTTTGGAGGAGCGTGGGTTGGAGGCGGCGAACACGAATGCGATCGCGGAGCTGGCGGGCGTGAGCGTGGGCTCGCTCTATCAGTACTTCCCGGGGAAGGAGGCGATCTTTGCGGAGCTGATCCGTCGGGAGGAAAGCGGGATGGTGGAGCGGCTGGAGGCGTTGGTGGCGGGCACGGCTGGGAGTGCCTTGGAGGAGAGGCTGCGGTTGCTGGTGCGGGCTGGGGTGGAGCAGCAACTGGCGCGGCCGCGGCTGGCGCGGTTGTTGGACTCGGTGGAGGCGACGCTGCCGGAGGACGAGGCCTTGCGGGCGGTGGAGCGGCGGATTCTGGATCTGATCCGGCGGGTGCTTCGCGACCATCCCGGCGAAGTGCGGCGGAGACCCTCGCGCACGACCGCGCGGGACGTGCTGGCGATGGTCAAGGGGATGGTGGATGCGGCTGGGTTCGCGGGGGAGACGCGGCCGGGGTCTTTGGAGAAGCGTGTCTTCCTGGCGGTGCTTGGGTACCTGCGGCAGCCCGATCCCCGCTGGTGATCTGGCGTGGTCGGGTGGGAGGCGCTGAGTGGGGCGCGAGCCCTAGGCGGGCACCGCGTCGGCGGGGGCGCGGGTGGCGGGAGCGAGGCTGAACGGCGCGATGCCCTTGGATTCCGGGTTTGGCTCCTCCTCGAGGAGTGGGAAGCGGGCGTGGAAGACGGTGCCTCCGGAGGCGGAGGAACTGGCGGCGTCGTACTGGAGACTGCCGCCGAGGCTGACCATGGCCTCGCGGCTGATGGTGAGCCCGAGCCCGAGACCGCGGTCGGACAAAGAGACGAAGCGCTGGAAGAGACGGGCCTGAATGGCGGACGGAAGCCCGGGGCCGTTATCGCTGACGGTGAGGCGGATACCCTCGTCGGTGGAGCTGGTGCTGACGCGGATCCAGCGAGGGCCCGGTTGGTCGGCGAGGGCGTGGCCGGCGTTGAGGCAGAGATTGAGGATGACCTGGCGGGCGAGGGAGGCGTCGGTGGGGAACGGGCTGGGATCGGCGTCGAGGTGGGCCTCGATGGTGATGCCCTTGCGCTCGAGGGACAGGCGGACGAGATCGAGGCTGGCCTCGACGATGGCGTTGAAGTTGGCGGGGGCGAGGGAGGGCCGGCGCGGGGAGGCCATCTGGGCGAGTTGGGAGACCAGATGATCGATGCGGGAGACCTCGTCGCCCACCATGTGGGCGAAGCGGTGGCGGAAGTCGGGTCGGTCGTAGTGGGTCGGCAGCATTTCCGCGAACGTGCGGATGGCGTGGAGCGGGTTGCGGATTTCGTGGGCGAGGGTGGCGCCGACGATGCCGACGACGGAGAGTCGGTCGGCGTGCATGGCGGTTTGGACGAGTCGGACGCGGGCGAGGGCGAGTTGGAGGACGGCGGAGAATTCGAGGAGGTTCTTGATTTCGGGGTAGGTGAAGGGTCGGAGGGAGGAGCGGCGTTGGGCGGCGAGGATGACGGGCGGATCGGAGCCCTCGCTGGCGACGGCGACGGAGAGGAGGTTGTCTTCGAGGAAGGCGAGCAGACGGGAGTGGGCCTCGGAAGGAGGCTCGCGGTGGAGGCGTTCCGGCGTGATCCAGCGGACGGCTTGGAGATCGGCGATGACGGGGTCCTCGGGCTTGAGATGGATCAGAGTGTAGCTCGGAGGCTCGGGGGTGGGGGTGAGGATGTGGAAGGAGGAGTCAGCCCAGTCCCCCAACACCTCGGAGGCCTCGGTGACCAGTTGGGGCTCGGCGAGGCAAGTCCTCGCGACGCGGTGGAGCGAGGTGCGGGCGGACTCGAGCGCGGGCCTCCGGAACAGCAATTGTTCCAACCACGGTTCGACCGCTGCATAGACTCCTACCGCCCCTACGCCTACCACCCCGAAAAGCAGCCACCCCGGAAGGAGCGGCGCGAAGAGGGTGTGGATCAGGCTACTTGAGATCCCCACGCAGACAGCTACGGAGAAGTACTGCAGCGCGCGGCGAAGAAAGAAACGCGCATCGAAAATTTTCTTGGAGCAGATCGCGTAGGAAATCCCCAAAACGAGCGTGGCAGCAACAACCACCCCTGCATCTCGTGGTATCCATCGAGGGAACGCCTCTCGTAGGACCATGAGGCCGAAAATTGTGAACCCCGTGAAGGCCGATGGTACGAGAACAGAAACTAGCTCTTGTCTAAAGACCCCAGTTAAACATCTCGAAACGAAATAAATACGAACTAGCAAACCCAGAAAAAGAATAGCGAATGTCGAGGAAAAGATGAGAAATCCGACGCCGCTTTCACTTGGTGAGGCGGAGACGAAGTGGTCGCTCCAGGGCAAAGCGCTCGCGAGAAGCGATCCAGTCATCAACAATCTGCCCGCCACGTCTCTCGGAATAGCTCGCTTTCTCGCGATCGCCTCAGAAAGGGCGAGCAGAGTTGCGACCGACGCGGCCCCTAAGGAAAGGCACAAGCGGAAGTAATTCACTTCTCCGGGGAAGTTGGAACTTATGGTTCTCAGCGTCAGCCACAGCGAAATCTGGATGCACATGGCGACGAACAGAAGATTTGCCAGTCTCTTAGGATTGGAGCGCATTGCTGAAAATCCACAAAGAATTGCTATGCAAATTGATATGACAGCCAGGGCGCTCATGTGATCAGGTCGACAAGCGGTTAATGAAGGATTCCGCATCGACGCAAAGGCAACGCGCATGCATGAGCAATCAAAATAGCAAGTAAATGGATACAGGAAGGACTTGCTTCGCTGAGTTGTCGCGCTCTTCGGACTACTTAAGTCGATGGTAATCAGTAAAAAATGAACTAAGTCTACGATCTCTTGACTTTGGGCATCCGGGGAACGGATACTCACGAGTCCGAACACGCCAAATTTCTCCAAAACGATAGCCCCGATGGCGCTTCACGAACCCTTTGGCAATCGGCGCGAGGCCGCGCGCCGTAAACCGTTGGTCCTAATCGTGGATGATGAATACGGTCCCCGCGAATCGATTGCTTTCAGCCTGTCGGCAGAGTTCGATACAAAGACTGCTGGTCGTGCAACCGACGCGCTTCGTCTTCTGACGGAACAAACCTTTGATTTGGTCCTACTGGACATTCGGATGCCAGAGATGGACGGGATCAGAACTCTCGAGGAGATCCGGAAAATCGACGCAGAGATCTCGGTGATTTTGCTCACGGGCTACGGAACGCTTGCCACGGCTCAGCAGGCTCTTGTTGGAGGAGCCAACCAGTACCTGCGTAAGCCGCCTGATATACAAGAACTCATCCTTGCTGTTCGCCGCCACGTAGAGGGCACCCTGTCGCGAAGGCGACAAAGGGAAATGACGACTCAAGCGCTAGAGCTTAACGCTGCTCTCAAGCGCGAGATAGCGGAGAAGGAACCGCACATTTGGCAGGCTCGGGCGGCGGCCGAACTCGTCCATGACCTCGCCAATCCCCTTACCGTCTTGATTGGCTATGCGGCCGTATTGGCGCAGGAGGCAGCGGTCGCTTCTAATCCCAACGCTGAACGAATGGAGAAGATCCGTTCAAACGCTGCTACTGTGCAGAGAGCCGCAGAGTACTGTCAGCACCTTGCGGAGAATTGGCGGAACACGGCCAAGCAGGTATCGAATGCTGAAAGAGTCGAAGTCGCGTCGTTGGTCCGAGAGGTGCGCGACGTTATTTTTTTTGGGAGCGAAAGCATCGTTGTCGCCGATACTCCAAGGTGTTGGGTGCGAGGGTCGGCTTTCGAACTGGCGCGTGTCTTCCAGAACCTGATCAAGAACGCGATGGAGGCTCAAGCGAGCGAGGTGGCTGTTCTCGTCAAGGCCGAGGCCGGAAGAGTTCTTATCTCGATCACCGATAATGGGCAAGGGATGGACCTTGATACGGCTAATCGGGCACTTCGGGGAGGGTTTACCACCAAGACTTCGGGAACTGGTCTCGGCCTTTCGATCTGTCGCCATATCATCGGGGCGCATGGTGGTGAGTTGGCGCTCAGGTCTGCGGTCGGCCGAGGGACTACTATGTCGATAGACCTTCCGTCTGCATCCTAATCTGTCCGGTTCGCCTTCAAAGCATCCGCAACGCGCAGTCATGAGACGTCGCCGAGTAAAGATCACGGGCATCGGAGCGGTCACTGCCGCCGGTATTGGTCGGCGGGAGTTTTGGCGAAGCTTGAATGAGCCAGTCAGCCACATAAAGCCGTTCGCCAAGGTCGCTCGTGAATGGGGAAAGTTTTCAGCAGCTTGGATCGAGACTTCGCTGATGCACGAAGGGCTGGAGTTGACGCCGGCGCTGCGCGCTTCCGCGCGACACACCCGAATGGCAGTGCTTGCAGCGAAGCTTGCTTTCAACGATGCTGGTATTGACGTCGCTTCGTTGGCATCAAAGCGAGTTGGAGTGTTTTCAGGGACATCCCTGATGGATTTTGGTGCGATAACAACCGAGACGGAGTCGGTTGCGCAGAAGGGATTGAAAGGCGTTCACGCCCGGCTGGTGTTCAGCGCGAGTGTTGCACACGTCGCGGCCACCGTCGGCGATTTCTTGGGTCTGAGAACCAGAAATATGACTTATCAGAGCTCATGTTGCTCGGGACTCGATGCTATCGGGCACGCCGCCCAAGCAATCGCGAACGGGGAGTGCGATCTGATTGTATGCGGCGGTACGGAGGCGCCCCTTTTTAAGCATCCGATGATTGAGTTTCGCGCAGTCGGTATGACTACCGGTTCGGATGATCGAGCGTCTGAACAGTGCCGACCTTTCGATCTTTGGCGTACAACCGGCGTGATCGGAGAGGGTGCAGCATTTTTGGTCTTGGAGCCCGAGGAAAGTCCTCGAGCATCGATCGCGGAGATTGTCGGGTATGGCTTCGCTAGCGACCCGCCTGAGGTTGTGTGCGGAGGCATGACGCAGGCGATTAAGTTAGCGCTGGGAGACGCTCAGATCGAAACTGAGGCCGTAGATGTGATTAGCGCTTGGGGGCCGGGCCATCGGCTAATTGACGCAGCTGAGGCGCGACAACTGCGAGCGGTATTTGGCGCTAGGATCGCGAGCATTCCAACTTACTCGATCAAGGGTAGCGTTGGGAATCCCTTGGCGGCTGCCGGACCGATGCAGGTAGCTGCATCGGCAATAGGACTTTCCGACTCGCGCGTGCCGCCGACGGTTAACTTCAGGACGCGCGATCCTGACTGTGATCTATGCTTGAGTGCCACTTCGCTGTCGTTGGCACACAGTTTCACGTTGGTTAACACACACGGCGTAAACGGGACAAACTCGGCGTTGGTGCTAAAGGCGGCGTCATGATAACTGCTCTTATTGCTGCGGTTCTGATCTTCGCTGTTGGGACCCTCATTCTTCGGGCGAATCCGAGGAGGCGAGTGAATTTCCTCGTCGCGACGTGTTCATACCACGCAAGTGTTTGGTTGCTCCTGTTTTTTCTGACGACCAGTGCGTCCGAGTTTGATGGTCTTTATTGGCTACGATGGACAACTGCGGTTGGCGCTCTGATGCCGCTGCATCTTCTGCTCGTAAAGGAGGAGCTTTCCGGTGAGAGCCGCCAAGGCCGGCGCCTGCGTCGACTTCTTCCCTGGATCGCCGTTACCCTTTTTGTCGCTGGGGTGCCCTTCTCAGATTGGTTCATTCCGGCGCACTCCACGCCTTCACAGCGCGTCTATGGCACCGGCTACTACGCCTATATTTTCGGCGTCGTATCAATGTACGTCGCGCTATTCATTAATACATGGCGACGTCTTGGCCGTGTATCGGGAGTAGAGCGCCTTGAACTGCAAGTCTGGCTCTTCGGAGGAAGCATCACCGCTGTTGGCATCCTCTTGTCAATGGCGGCAAGCGCAATACTGCATGAACCGTCGCTGGTTAAGTTTCATCCTCTGATTGTGCTTTTGTTTTTTGCCGTTACCGCCGTTGCGATTACTAACGCCCGCGTTTTTGACGCTCGCCACCTGTTTCTGATCGGTCTCGTTCGGCTCCTTCTTGTGGTGTTGGTGGCGGGAGTCGGCTTTGGCGTTGATATGCTATTTGTTCTTTTTGTTCCCAGCGCCGTGGCATGGATCGCGACTGCAGCTGTCGCGCTATGGTTCGCTGCCGAGTGCGAGAAATTGATCAACAATGTGCTGTTGGTGTACCCTGAAGCGGCAAACGCTCGAGCCAAGGCTTATGAAGTTGCGACGCGCGAGGTCCGGAGCGAGGTGCTCGAGGATGCGTTTGTTCGGATCCTGAAAGGCTGGTCGCAAAGCGAAGCCGCTTTCCTGGCAATACGGTCCGACGACGGTATTCGAGTCGGTCAGTCCTTTCCTGCTGTTGAAGAGGCGATCTTCAAGACCATGGCCGAGCTTCGGTGGGCCACACCGGAGCGACTGCAGCGTGAGCGAGGATCTGCCGACAGAAGGAGTTTGGAGGAGTTTATTCGCTCACGCCGCCTAGGGCTCCTCGTACTTCGTGAGGGTTTGTCGGTTGATGTCCTCGTGGGAATTGGCGTGCGAGCAACGCATCGGCCTTTCACCTACCCGGAGGTGCAGCAAGTACAGGAGATGGCCTCAATTATCCAGACTGCCCTAGCCAGAGGTTTTATCTGGAGAAAGGCCCAGCGCGCTGAACAGCTCGCCACCGTCGGCCTCCTCGGCGCGAGCGTGGCGCATGAGATCCGGAATCCGCTCGTCAGCATCAAGACGTTCGTCCAGCTGTTCCCGACCCACTACCAGGACGAGAACTTCCGGAACCGGTTCTCCGGGCTCATCGCCAGCGAGGTCGCCCGCATCGAGCGCCTCACCGAGCAACTCCTCGATCTCGCCTCCCCGCGGAAGTACATCCTCAAGCCCACCTCCCTCCACGAGGTCATTCGCGCATCGCGCGATCTCATCATCAGCAAGGCCGAGGACAAGCGCGTCGAACTCCTCTCCGAACTGCTCGCCAGCCCCGACGTCGTCCTCATCGACGGCAACGCCGCCAAGCAGGTCATCCTCAATCTCTGCTTCAACTCCGTCCAGGCCCAGGAAAACCAGGAACGGCCCCGCTGGATCCGCATCACCACCCGCAACGTGCCCCGCGGGGTCGAACTCACCGTGGCCGATAATGGCCCTGGCATCTCCGCAGAAATACGCCCGCGTCTTTTCGAAGCGTTCCAGACGACAAAATCCTCGGGGTTTGGCCTCGGGCTCGCCATATGTAGCGACATCCTGTCCAGCCTAGGCTCTTCGATCCGCGTCGATCCCTTCGTTTCCGGTCAAGGAGCGACCTTCCGGGTCGTGTTTCCATGCCCGCCTCCTTCCTCCTAGCCACCGAAAATCCTTCCCTGCTGTCCGCCTGGTCCACCCAGGTGCCCGCAGGTCGGCCGGTGCTGGGATTGTCCGAACCGCTTCTCGGACAACGGCTCCCACCTGGACTGCCGGTCGTCATCATCCTTGACGCACTCTGCGCCGACAAGGTTCCCACCAGCCTCGATCAATGCCCGCTGCTGCTCGTCGGCGAGCCGTACACCCGGCCGTTCGAGGAATTGCGCCAGTCCGGCCGGGCCCAGCGCCGCTTCTCCTACCAGGAGAGCCTGACCGAGCTGCGCGACCTGCTCCCGCTGGTCGAGGAACTGGCCGAGCGCAATGCGGCCGTCGATCTGCTCATGGAGCGTCTTCGCCGCTCCGATCCGCCCCGGCAGGCCCCGAACGCGTCCTCGTCCTCGTCGCGCAACAGCCCGTGGGGCGATAC
The DNA here is from genome assembly GCA_964512415.1 of uncultured Opitutaceae bacterium. Lineage (GTDB taxonomy): Bacteria > Verrucomicrobiota > Verrucomicrobiia > Opitutales > Opitutaceae > UBA6669. The sequence goes on along the minus strand of CAZEJZ010000082.1, from coordinate 1,603 downwards.
GCTCGAAATCTGGGACTTCCTCGAGGCGGCCGTCGAAAACCTGTCGTCCCGCGAGCGGATCCTCAGCGAATTCCGGCGGGCCGCCCGCTACCTGCTCCGCGCGTCCCACACGGTCTTCCTGCTCCGCGAGGAGGGCGGTTTCCGCGCTGACCGGGGGTCGTCGTTCTTCCCCGCCGACGATCCGGGCGCGCGCTACCTGGCGCTGCATCCGCTGATCCTCGACGGCGTCGACTGGCCCGGTCCGCCCGACCCGGTGGCCGAACTTTCCCTGCGCAATCGCATGGCTCTCTGGGGCGCCCGCCTGCTGGTGCCACTCCACGACCACGGCCAGTTGCTCGGGCTGATCGCCTGCGGCGTGCGCGACGATGGGCAGCCGTTCGACGAGTCCGACAAGTCCCGCGCGGTGTTCGTGGGACGCCTGCTCCGGCAGTTCCTCCGCAGCGGCGCGGAAATGGAGCGCCTCGCGTCCGTGGAGCAACGCGCCCAGGTGGTCGCGTCGCACCAACCTCCGTCCCTTGTCCTCAGCCCCGGCGAGGAGCCGGCCCGGACCGTGCCCGTGGCCGTGCGCGCCCTCATCGGCCGGGTGCGGCAGTCGCGCGACACCGCCCGCCTCACCGCCTCCGCCGACCAACCGCTCCGCGCCACCGCCGGCTTCGTCCCCGAGAATGGCCTGACCTGGGCCTCGTGGGAGGATGCCAGCGAGGAGGTCTTCGAGCGGGAGCGGCAGGCCCGCGTGGACCGGCTCGACATGCTGCGCGAGCTCGCCCTCACGCTGAACCACGAGATCGGCAACTCCCTCGTCTCCCTCGCCGCCCTGCGCCATGCCGAGGAGCACCTGCCGGCGCCGATCCGCGAGGCCGTCCGCATCGATGTCACCCGCCTCGAAACCCTCAATCGCGAGCTGACCTACCTCGGGGCCCTCAGCGAGCCGCAGATCGAGGTGGTCGACCTGCGCGACGTGATCCAGGACATCGGCAAGCGCTGCTCGGTGCGCGCGGAGATCGGACCGCAACCGGTGCCAATCGCGATCGCGCGCCGGCTCGCCGACTTCGCCCTCGAAGCCGTCGTCCGCGCCGTCGCCTCCAACCGGGGCGAGCGCGGCACCAAGGACCTCTCGGTCCAACTCCGCTCGGCCGGCTCCGGCGATGCCTTGACCGCGCTGGTCTCCATCAAGGGCGGCGCGCTCGAGCTGGAGGGGATCCTTCCGGCGCGCACCGCCGACAGCGTTCCCAACCAGGGCAACATGGGCGTCTTCATCGCCAAGGAGGTCATCCGCCTCCACGGCGGATCGATCCACGCCGGGCCGGGCATGGAGGGGACGGAAATCCTGATCTCCCTGCGCAAATGGTGATGTCGCCCGTACTGCAGGCCTTCCTCGCGTGGGCCGATCGGGAACGCTCCATCCACGCCATCACCCTCTTCGGTACGCAGGCGCAGGGCCGGGCCACCGCTGGCTCCGACTTCGACTTGCAGGTGGTGACGACCGAGCCGGGCCGGTTTGAGGACCGCGGCTGGATCGCCGGGATCCCGGGGTGGCGGGTCCGCGCCTACGCGGTGCGCGACGCGACGGGCGGGGCGCGCAAGATCACTCTCGTCCTCGAGG
>CAZEJZ010000081.1:0-9585 GCA_964512415.1 uncultured Opitutaceae bacterium | reverse complement strand
GCAGCCCGCGGGCGTACTCGACCAATCCGTGGAGACACGCCAGATCGCCGGCGAGAGCGCGCTGCGGCAGCACGACGGCCACCCGGCGGTGCCCGTTCTTCGCCAGGCAACCCGCGGCATGCCAGCCGATCGCGTAGTAATCCAGATCCACCGAGGGCAGGCGGATGCCGTCGTGACACGAGCCCAGCACCAAGGTGGGCAGCCGCGAGGACTCGAACCAGCGCTGCAGCGCGGCGGAGGCACTCAGGAGCAACCAGCAGACATGACGGCGGTTGCGCACCAGCGTGGCCAGCCGCGGCTCGGGATTGCGCCGGCCGAGCGCACGGTCGAAGACCTCCTCCCAGCCCACGCCCTGGACGGCGAACAGCGCCCGCATCTGGTTGAGCACCGGGTGCTCCGAGAAGCCCGGCGAATCGCGGCGCGCCGGCACGACGAGGCACACCGCCGGCGGCACCTCCTCGAAGTTCGTCCGCTCGGGGGAGCACACCCGCGTGCGACGGCCCTTGCGCACCTCGATGATGCGGTCCTCCGCCAGCCTCGCCAGCGCCGCCCGGACCGTCGGCCGACTGATGTTCAGCCGCCGCGCCAACTCGTGCTCCCCCGGCAGGAGGCTGCCCCACACGCCCTGGCGAATGGACTCGCGCAGCGCCACCGCAGCCTGGTCAGCCACGCTGGCGCGACGGAATTCGGGAAACGTGCCGACGTCGGGTTTCACGCAGAGCGGCGTAACCTGTCTCTTTTTTTGATATCTTGTCGACTCTTTAGCCCGCTGGACTCGTCTCTAGCCTGACGAGCCATGACCCGACCCCTGTCATCCCGCCTCGCTTTCCCGCGTCTGCTCGCGGGACTCCTTCTTTGCGCGTCGGCGGCCGCGACCTCCGGTTTCGCGGCCGGTCCCGCCCCGACGGCGCTGCCCGCTCCGCATGACCTGAGCCCCACGCCCGAGCACCCGCGCAGCACCGAGGGCGCGTTCCTCACCCTCCGCTCGGGCCGCATCCTGTTTCAGTACTCCCAGTTCCGCGAGGGCCAGCACGACCACAGCCCCTCGGCCATCGCGGAGATCCACTCCGACGACGCCGGCCGCACGTGGAGCGAGCCCCGGGTGGTGGTGCCCACGGGCTCATACCAGAATATCATGAGCGTCTCGCTGCTGCGCCTCGCCAGCGGTCGCATCGCGCGCTTCCACGCGGTAAAGACGAACAAGTGGCTGAGCTGCCAGATCGTGCTCTCCTACTCCGACGACGAAGGCGCCACGTGGACCACCCCGCGGCAGATCACGTCGGCACCCGGCTACTTCGTGCTCAACAACGACCGGGTGATCCAGACCCAGTCGGGTCGCCTCATCGTCCCGCTTGGCTACCACCGCACCCGCGGCACCGCCGACGAGCGGGACTCGTGGGACTCGCGCGCGATCGCGATGTGGATCTACTCCGATGACGAAGGTCTGACGTGGCGCGAGGCGGACTCGTGGTGGACGCTGCCGGTGGCCAGCGGGTCGGGATTGCAGGAGCCGGGGCTGGTGGAATTGCGCGACGGTCTGCTGTACAGCTGGTGCCGCACGGATCAGGGCGAGCAGTGGGCGATGCTCTCCCGCGATGGCGGCCGCACATGGGGCGCTCCGCAGCCCACCTCACTGCGTTCGCCGACCTCGCCGGCGAGCATCAAGTACCTCCCGGGCACGCGCACGCTGCTCGCCGTGTACAACGACCACTCCGGCGCCCTGCCGCGCCCGCAGGGGCGCGAGCGTCGCGCCCCGCTGGCGGTCGCCTGCTCGACGGACGGCGGACAGTCGTGGTCCGCGCCGCAGTCCGTCGAGTCCGACCTCGCGGGCTGGTACTGCTACACGTCGATCCACTTCACGGACGATGCAGTGCTGCTGGGGTACGTTGCCGGTGACGACCAGATCGGCCACCTCTCGCGGCTGCGCGTGCGGCGCGTACCGTTCAGCTGGCTGCGGGTGCCGGTCGACGCGGCGCCACTGCGCGCGCGGGCGATCCTCCGCGAAATCCAGGGTCAGGATGAGACGTGGGTGAAGATCCACGCGGCCGAGGCCCGCATCGCCGGGGGCGAAGCCGCGGCGGTCCGCCAGGAATTCCTCGCGCTCGCGGCAAAGGCCGACGCCTATCCTTACCGCGTCGGGATCTGGCGAGTCCTGGCGAACACCGCCACCGCCCCGGCCGATCGTGCGGCCGCCGTGGCGGCCGTGGAAAAGATCTTCGTTGATCCAGCGTCCCAGGACCGCTCCCAAGCTCTCGAAACACTGGGCAAGCTCGGGGTCCGCCTCCAAGGCAAGTCGCTCGACGCGGCGCGGCAAATCGTCGCCTCCGGTCCGGAGGGCCTGCGCGGCATCGCGCTCTGGGCCCTCTGCAACGCCGGCGAGCCCGGAGCGCTCGATCAGCTCTGCGCCCTGCTCCGTTCGCCGGTCGAGCGGCAGCGCGTGATCGCCGCGTACGCCCTCCGCTGGCTCAAGGAAAAGGATCCCGCCGCCCTCCGCCAGCTCGCCGTCGCCGCCGATGCCGAGCCCGCGTCCTCGTCGGCCTACGCCTACCTCCACAGCGCCGCGTACGCCCTCCGCGCCGACCCCGCCCGCCAGGACACGTGGCGCGCGCGGCTCTTCGGCATCCTCAAACAGGGCTCCGTCGAAGCCCGCTGGGAGGTCTGCAACGGCCTGCTCGCCCAGGCGCGCGCCGCCGACCTTCCCCGGTACCTGCCGTTGCTCGACGATCCCGAAAGCGACGCCCGCATCGGAGCCGCGCTCACGTTTCTCCACCTCGCCCTTCCTCCCCACTCCTGAGTCCAATTCCCCACTCATGCCTCCCGCTCCCCTCTATCCCTCCGCCCCGCCCCTCGGCCGCATCGCGCTCGGCAGCTCGACCTTCGGTCGCGAAATCCAGGCGGAGGCGGCCTTCTCGCTTATGGACCGCGCCCTCGAGCGCGGCGTGACGATGTTCGACACGGCCGCCACGTACACGGCGGGTGCCTCGGAAACGATCATGGGCCAGTGGCTCGCCTCCCGCCGACCCGACCCCGCCGCGACGATCGTGGCCACGAAGATCTACCCACCGTACACGCCCGAAGCGATCGATGCTGCCGCCGCCTTGAGCGCGAAGCGGCTCGGCGTGGACGTAATCGACGTGCTGTACCTGCACAAGTGGGATCCCGCGGTCGAAACGCCGGAGACCCTGCAGGCCCTCGACCAGCTGGTCCGCTCCGGCCGGGTCCGCGCGCTCGGCGCGAGCAACTTCAACTCCCGCCAGCTCGCCCACGCCCTCGCCGCGCAGAAGGCCCACGGGCTGGCGCGCTTCCGGATCCTCCAAAACAACAACAACCTCGCGGTGCGCGACGTCGACGACACCCACGTCGAGCTGGCGCGGACGTACGGCCTCGACATCGTCACGTACAGTCCGATCGCGGCGGGATTCCTCACCGGGAAGCACCGCACCGGCGTCGTCCCGGGATCGCGCTTCGACATGGCCCCGGGTCACCAGCCGATCTATTTCGCGCCGGAGCCGGAACGCCGCCTCGCCGAACTGGAGACGCTGTCGGGCTTGAGCGGCCACACCTTGGCCCAGCTCGCGCTGGTCTGGGCGATGAACCGCCCCGGCGTGTCCGCCGTGCTGATCGGCGGCCGCGGCCCGCAGTACGTCGACCAAGCCTTCTCCGCGCTGGAGGTCAAAGACCCTGGCCTGCTGGCCGCACTCGCGGCGATCCGATGAGTTGACCGCGCGGCCACGGCGCTGTCCCGAGCGCCCGTCCCCCGACCCCGACCCCACCCCGCCCTGACCATGACTCCCTCTCAACGCCTGATGTTCTCGTCCTCCCCCCCGAGCGTGGAGGTCGAGGCCCATTCCGTTCCCCGGCCCGGCGCGCACCAGATCCTCGTGCAGCAATCCCACACGCAGGTCAGCGCCGGCAGCGAGTCCAACTTCCTGCGCCACGGCCCTGCGTCCTACGGCCTGCCGGAGTCGCAGCCTCGGGCCAACATCGGTTACATGGCCTCCGGCCGGATCGTCGCGCGCGGACGCGCCGTCAAGGACTGGAGCGTGGGCCAGCGCGTGATCACGACCGCGCCGCACGCGAAGTTTTCGCTCGTCGACGCGGTGCCGGGCGCGGCGATCGACCCGATCCCCGATGGCGTGGCGGACGAGGTGGCCGGATTCGCGATCCTTGGGGACGTGGCCCTGCACGGCGTGCGCCGCGCGGGGCTGCAGATCGACCAGTCGGTGGCGATCTTCGGCTTGGGAATCGTCGGCCAGCTCGTCCTCCAGTTGGCGCGGATCTCGGGGGCGCATCCCCGGATCGCGATCGACCTCCTCGATGATCGTCTCGAGCTGGCGCGCCGGAGCGGGGCGACGCACGTGATCAACGCGGCGCGCGAGGACGTGCCGGCGCGGGTGCGCGAGATCACGGGCGGCGCAGGTGCGGAGGCGGTCTTTCACTGCGCCCAAGCCGCCGCGATCCTCCAGACGACGATGGAGTGCGCGGCCAACCGCGGCACGGTGGTGCTCACGGGGAGTCCCCCCGGCAATGCGACCATCCGCCTGAAGGAAGAATTGCTGCGCAAGGAACTCCGCGTCACCGGCACCTACGAGAGCGGACTGACCTACCCGCACGTCTACTGGCCTTGGTCGCGGGAGCGGAACCGCCGGGCCTGCCTGCGGCTGATGGCCGAGGGGCAACTCCGGCTCGACCACCTCGTCACGCACCAGCTGCCTCCGGCGGAGGCGCCGGCGATCTACCGCCGCATCCTCATCGGGGCCAGCGGCTGGCTCGGTGTAGTGATTCGCTGGTGACGCGAAGGACCGGGCCGATCCCGGCGCCACGGACGGCACCCCGGTGCCCGCAGCTTTCGCGGCCACCGGCGAAAAAAAGACCGGTCCCGCGGAGGGGACCGGTCTGAGAGTGCCGACGTTACGGCCGGATCAGTGGCTGTACGAGACCTGCAGGCTGAACGTCCGCGGGTCGACGATGTCCGCGAGGCCGACGCCCTGGGCGCCGATCGCGTACGACTTGTCGAGGACGTTCACGCAATCGATGCGGGCATTCCAGTGCTTGTTGATCTCGTAGCCGACGAAGAGATTCAGCAGCACCTCCTGCTTGAGCTGGAAGACCGACGTTCCGCTCTTCGTGACCGGCAGCGGGACGCCGCCGGGGAGGGTCATGCCGCTCATCGTGAACCACTTTCCACCCGCCTTCTGCGCTCCGCCGCCGAGGTACAGGCCCTTGGCGCCGCTGCCGGGCTGGAAGTCATAGCGGCCGAAGACGCTCCAGGAGCGGTCGACCGTGCCGGTGATCTTGCTGCCATTCTGGTCCTCGACCTTGCCGGCGTAGGCCGTGGCCACCATCTGCAGGCCGGGCACTGGCGTGAGCGCGAAGGAGGCGTCCCAACCCTTCGAATTCGTCGATCCGATCGGGATGTAGTAGTTGAGGCCCGCGATATTCAGCGCCGGGAAGGCCGCGAGGATCGCTTGGTTGGTCAGCTCCATCTTGTACACCGCCAGCGAGCCCGAGAGCTTGCCGTCGAAGAAGCTGGTCTTGATGCCCACCTCGTCGCACTTGCCCAGCACCGACGGGAGCGGCGTATTGTCGTACTGCACGCCGACCGCCGGGTTGAAGGTCGTGGCCTGGGAGGCGTAGAGGGACAGATCGTCACGGATCCGGAAGACCGCTGCCATGCGATGCAGCCACTCATGCGCGGCCGAGTTCGTCGACTGGTACGGGTTGCGGATCGCGAGATTGGTGTTCTGGACATTCTCGATGTGCGAGAAGGTGAGACCGCCCGCAAGGGTCAGCCGGTTCGGGATCACGTCGACCGTCTCCATGAAGTAGCCGTTCGTCACGTACTGACGCGTGCGGCTGCCCGGATTGGCCGGCGGCGTGTAATCGTAGACCGAGGGGAGGCGGATCGCGTCGATCGCCGCCGCGTCACCGATGTTGACGGTGATCGGCGTGCCGATCCAGAAGGCGCTGATGCCTTTCTGGTCGTGGTTGTTGAAGCCGAACGCTGAGGTCATCGGACGCCCGAACAGCGTGTAACGCCCCGAGACGTCGGTCTGGAAGTCGAGGGCCTCCTGCCAGCCGTTGTTGCGGCGGACCGTGTACGTGACCTTGTTCGTGTTCCAGTTCACGCCGGTCGGGAAGGCCGTCGAGCCGTAGCGGCGGACGTTGAACCACGTCACCTGGCTCTTGACCTGCCAGTTGTCCGAGAGGACCTGCGTCCAGCTCAGGCGGGCGTCGTGCTGGGTGTCGTCGTCATCGTTGTTTCGCGGGCTGCCCTGGTTGCGATGGCCCATGCCGGTGTAGATGCCACCGTCCGGGGTCAGGATGCCGGTGCCGCCGGGAAGGTACTTGAAGTGCAGCGCGCCGTATTGGGCGACGACGTGCGTGTTCTTCCAGTCGAAGGAGAAGCTCGGGAAGATACCCTCGCGGTTATCCTTCGAGTTCTTGAGGGGACCCTGACCGGACTGGAGGACGCCGACGACGCGGGCGGTCAGCTTGGCCTCGTTGATCGTGGCGATGGGCTGATTGACGTCGAACGTGGTGCGCTGGCGGCCCCACTGCTGCATCTTCACGTCCGCCTTGTAGTGGACGACATCCGGCAGCGGCTTCTTCGTCGTCTGGAGCACGAGGCCACCGAGGGAGGCGAGCGGGTAGAGTACCTGCTGCGGACCCTTGATCACCTGGTAGGTGTCGACGTACGTGTTGTCGGAGATGCCGATGCCGCCCGCCTGCGGGACGTCGTCCGTGTACGGGTTGCCGACGCGCTGGCCGCGCGACATGATCGCCGGACCGCGGTAGAAAGGCACCAGACCCGCGTAGGAGAGCACGTCCGACGCATTGTTCGAGCCGATGTCCTTCACCATGTCATTCGTGAGCACGATGATCTGGGCGGGGAGGCGCATCAGGGGCTCGGAGGTCTTCAGCGCCGACGCGGAATTGCCGGCGCTGTAGCCCGTGCCCTGGGTGGTGCGAACCTCGAACGCGGACATGCGGTAGGCCTCGCTCTGCTTTTCGGTCCCCGAAGACTCGGAGCTGGAGCTGGGGGCGGCGACGCCGGAGCCGGCGGAGGCCGGTGCGGCCGGTGCGGCGGCGGCCACCGCCGCAGGAGCCGCGGCTTCCGTCTTGGACTGCCCGAGTGCCGTGCGAAGCCTTTCCACTTCGGCCAGCAGCTTGGCGATCTGTTCGTCCTTTTCCTTTAACGCCTGGGAGTCCGCCTGCGCGAACCCCGGCGTGAATGCGACCAAGAATGCGAAACACGCCGAGATCAGACTCGGCCGAAGGAGGCGGGAATGCCGCCCCGTGGAGACGCACATTGGAGTGGTGGTGGGTTTCATTTTGGGTGGGTCGCCGGAATCCTGCGCGGGTCAGGCGGCCGGTTGAAGGCTTGAGCGGCTGTCAAATAATCTAACAGGTTAGCGGGTGCGCCCACCGGATACCCGGGATCTCAAGGGTTTTGCCCTTCCGGGGCGGAAGCGCACACGGCGACCCGCGCGGGTCGCCCGGAAGTGGGGCGCCCTCAGGCGCGCAGCGCTTCGGTCCACGGTGCGAGCGGCACCCGGGGCGTGACCTTCGGGTTGAAGGGGAAGGGCGGCCAATGGCCCTGCGCGACGGCCGCGACCGACTCCACCATGGTGCGGCGGACGTGGGCGAGCGAGTCGACCGAGTCCGCCCCGCGGTGCGGCGTCAGGATCACTTGGTCGAACTCCCGCAGCGGGCTGTCCGCCGGCAGGGGCTCCACCTCCACCACGTCCAACGCCGCGCCGGCGATCCACTTCTCCCGCAACGCCCGCACCAGGGCCGCCTCGTCCACGATCGGTCCGCGGCTGGTGTTCACGAGCAGGGAGGTCGGCTTCATCCGCCGCAGCGCCGCCTCGTTGATCAAGCCCCGCGTCTGGGGCGTGAGGGGGACGTGCACCGAGACGATGTCCGCCTCCGCCAGGAGCTGCTCCAGGGAAACCAGCGCGACTCCCGCCTCCGGCGAGGGGCCCTGCAGGTACGGATCCGCCGCCAGCAGGCGCATGCGAAAGCCACTCATCTTGCGCACCGTCGCCCGCGCAATCCGGCCCAGTCCGACGAATCCGAGCGTGAGCTCGCTCATCCGACGCAGGGGACGCGTGCCGACGAAGCCGGTCCAGCGGCCCGCGTGCACGTGCCGGTCGAGCGACACCACCTGCCGCGCCGCACCGACGATGAGCGCGACGGCGTGGTCCGACACCTCCTCGGTGCAAAAGTCCGCCGCATTGGCGACGACGATGCCCGCCCGGGTCGCCGCCGACACATCCACGTTGTCCACGCCCACCGCATACTTCGCGATCAGCCGGCAGCGGGGCGGCAGCGCCGCGATCACGCGCGCGTTCATCGGGGTCTTCGTCCCCTCCAGGAAGACCGCGTCCACGTCCGCGCAGGCCGCAATGATCTCGTCCTCCGTGACCGACTTGCGGATGACCAACTCGATCCCCAGCGGGGCCAGACGCTCGCGCTCGTACGCGTAATCGAAGTTGCAGTCGATGTTGACGACGCGGAACGGGGGGGACATGCGCCGACCCTGAACGGCCCTTCCCCCGATGGGGAGTCGGAAGCGCGTGTAAAGATTTCTGATAGGCCGGACGCGCCCGCCCCGCCTCCGCGGTGGTCACACGCTCTCACCAGCGAATCGCGTTTGTCGCCCGTCCGACGCTGCCGTCAGCTTCGCGCGACGTGGAAACCCTCGATTGCGGCCGTCTCCTCCTGCTTTGCCCCTCCGGCCTGGCCCCGTCGCCCGTGCGTTTTCCGGCCGCCGCCATCACCCGGCCTTCCTCAAGGCCGAGCGTGGAACTGATCCAGCAGGCGACCGGCATTGTCGTGGAAGATCGCCCGGATGTCGTCCGCGCCGAGGCGCAGGCCGGTGCAGGCCTCGCGCAGCGCGAGCAGCGACTCGATTCCCACCAGCGTCATGCGGCCCGCGCCGGCGGTTTCGGGGTAGAGCCAGAGGAACTGGCCTCCGACGGTCACGCAGCGTCCCCGCAGGTGGCTGATGGGGTAGTCGCTGCCGTAGAGGATGCGGCGGGGGCCGAAGGTCTCGAGGGCGCAGCGGAAGCTCTCCGATTCGGCGATGGCGGAGGTGTCGACCCAGAGGTTGGGCAGGTCGACGAGCCGGGCGAGGCCGCGCGCCGTACGGTGGTTGAAGGAACGGCCGATGTGCGCGAGGACGGTCTGGCACCGCGGATACGTCTCGCTCAGGCGGCGCAGCGCCTCGCGGTTGCCGGGATCGTCCACCGCCCCGTCGCGCATCACGTGCAGCATCAGGATGGCGCCATGGCGGTCGCACAGCTTCCACATCCACTCCGGTGCGAATTCCTCGACGCCGACCTGCAGGGTGTCGGCGCGGGGGGCGTAGAAGTGGTAGGGCTTGAGGCCGCGGCAGCGGCCGGCTGCGAGCGCCTCGGCTGCGGGACCCGGGTCGTCGGCGGGCCCGACGATGGCGAGGCCGTGTGTCGGTGGCGTTGCCCCGCCCGCCGCCCCGGCGGAGAGTTGGTCGAACATCCAGCGATTGACCGCGGGGCGGTCGTGCCGGCGCGCGGGGAAGGGAAAGAGCACGGCGTCCGC
>CAZEJZ010000080.1:0-9711 GCA_964512415.1 uncultured Opitutaceae bacterium | reverse complement strand
TTTGGATGCGGCTTTCTTGGCCATGGGGATCTATGTGTTCGGGTTATTGCGGGTGGCCGGACGACTTAGGTGTCGGCCGGTTAAATCTGATACCGGCAACACAATAGAAACGAACGTAACGCAAACGCGAGGGGAATTTCGCACTTCCGGAAATTCCTGCGCGCGCAAAAAATCCGCGCGCGTGCGACGCGTCGCGCGCGGAGCGAAAGTGGTTCGCGCGTGGGTGTGCGCGTCGGGAGCGTGCAGCTAGTCGCGGCCGACCGAGAGGGAGTGCGCGTGCTGGATTCCGGATTCGAGACTGCGCGTGAGCACGCGTGCGACGTCGTGGAGCAGCGCGGGCTCGTGCGTGGCCATGAGATGCAGGCGAAGCGCGGACGTGCCGCGGACGGTGTGGGGTGGCTCGAGCGGTGTGACGAGCACGCCCTCCTCGGCGCAGAGCCACGCGGCGACGGGAGCGACGGCCTCGTCGGAAAAGGTGAGGGCGAGGATCGGTCCGGGACTTTCCGGACGCAGCAGCGGGCGGGCGAGCGTTGTGCGCAGCGTGATGGCGGCCCGCTGCAGAGCGGCGCGGCGCGCGGCGCCTTCGGCGGAGCGCACGATGCGCAGGGCGGTGGCGGCGGCGGCGAGTTGCGGAGGCGAGAGCGCCGTGCTGCCCGCGTGGGCCGGCGAGAAGTGAAGCAGGTAGCGGGCGAGCTCCGCGGAGCCGGTGGCCACGAAGCCGCCGTTGCTCGCGAAGGTGCGTGCCAGGCTTCCCACGATGACGTCCGGAAGGTCATCGACTTCCTGCAGGCCGATTTCCCCGCGCCCTCCCGGCCCCGTGCAGCCGAGGTCCTGACCGACATCGACGACCAACGTCGCCCCGCACTCGCGAGTCAGGCTTCGCAGGATGGGCAGATCGGGCGTCGCTCCATCGTTTGGAAAGAGCGCCGGGGTGGCGACGACGATGAGCGCGCGGGGCCGCGCGGCGCGCAGGCGGCGCAGCCGCTGCGTTAGGTGGCTGACATCCGTGTGCCGATAGGTATGCAGCGCGGCCCCGGCGGCGCGTGCCCCCTCGCGCATCGCTCCGCCGACGTGGGCGTCGAGCAGCACCACGTCGTCGCGCCCCACCAGCGCGCGGATCGCTCCGTAGCCCGCCGCCCAACCGCTCGGCATCGCGGTGACATGCGCCAGCCCGGTCAATTCCGCCAACCCTGCGCACAGCGGCTCCGCCAGGACGTGCAGCCCCGAGGTCGCCGCCGGGCCGGCACTGTGCGGACCGAACTGGCGCAGCGCACCCGCCGCAGCCTCCCGCACCTCCCGGTGACCGCACAACCCCAGATGATCGCAGGAAGTGAAGTTCAGGCCCTCCCGGACTCGTCCATCCGCCTCTTGCACCTCCATCCAAGCATCCACCCCGCTCGCCAGCCTCACCTCTGACGAGGCGAGACCCGAGGCGTGGCGCGCCCGCATCCACGCCGCGAGACCCGACACGCGTGCTGGCAGTGGCACTCCGGAACCCGGGGCGAGCACCGGCGGACGGCGCATGAGCGGATCTGGGAGGGGTCGCATGGGACGGCAGGTCGCAGGCGCACCGAACCTCGTGCCGGCGGCGCCTGCGTCCCCGGCGGCGACGGATCGCCCCCGGGAACCCCAGCTTAGCGCACCTCCCCCCCCGCTGTCCCGGGACGATGGGGCGTGCCAGCGGGAAGATTTCCCAAACGCTTTCCAATATTCCCGGCCTACGCTGCGCCGATTCTGGTAGGATCGCGCCCGTTTTATGGCTGCGTCGCCCCCTTCCTCCCCCTTTCCCTCGTCCTCGTTTCGCGTTGTGCTCGTCGAAGATCACACGCTGGTCCGGCAGTTGATGGCTGCCATGGTCCGGGATGAGCTGGGGCTGAGCCTTGTCGCGGATTGCCGGACGGTCGCGGACGGGGCGATCGCGTGTCGGCGGGAGAAGCCGGATCTGGTGGTTGTGGACTGGATGCTGCCGGACGGGCGCGGCTTTGACCTGGTTCGCACTGTTGGGCCCGAGTTGCCGCGCACCCGCTGGCTCTGCGTCTCAGGGAACGAGCAGGAGCATCTGGTGCGCGAGGCCATTTCGCTCGGGATGCATGGGTTCGTCTTGAAGCGCTCCGACCTCGCCACCCTGCGGCAGGCGGTGATCGAGGTGGCGCGTGGAAACACGTTCTATTGCCCGGAGAGCTCCAAGCTCCTGGTTGAGAGTCTGCGCAGCGAGGCGAATGCGGTCGCCGGGAACCTGACCGACCGGGAGCGCGAGGTGCTGCGGAGCTTCGCGCGGGGGGAGAACATCAAGGTCATCGCGGCGCGGCTCAGGGTGAGCACCAAGACGGTCCACAACGTGCTCGCACGGGTGCGTGACAAGCTGGGCCAGTACGAGCCCGCCGGCCTGGTGCGTTACGCGATCAAGCACGGGTACGTCGAGGAGCCCTGAGGCCGCGGCCGGGTCACTCCCGCGTTGACCGGGGGGAGGCGCCGCCTAGGGTGGGCCCCTCCGACGGATGAACCGGGTGCACATCAAGACCTACGGGTGCCAGATGAACGAGCGCGACAGCGAAGCCGTCGCCTCGATGCTTCGCGCCCGGGGCTACCGGATCGTGCCGTCCGAGGACGACTGCGACATCCTGTTGCTGAACACCTGCTCGGTCCGCGATGCGGCGGAGCAGAAGGCCATCGGGAAGGCGGGCTACCTTTCCGCCCGCAAGCGTCGCCAGCCCGATTTCGTCCTCGGGATCCTCGGCTGCATGGCCCAGAACCGCGGCGCCTCGCTCCTGGAGCAGCTCCCGGACGTCGACCTGATCATCGGCACGCAGAAGTTCCACCAGGTCCCGGGCTATCTCGACAACCTGCGCGCCGCGCGGTCGGCCGGGCTCCCGGTCGGGGAGACGATCGTCGACATCGCCGAGGAGGCGGGTTCGCAGAACACGATCAAGGATCACCTTGTCCCCGACGACGCGGGGGCGCCGCGGCAGGTCAGCGCGTTCGTCTCCATCCAGCAGGGCTGCAACATGGACTGCGCCTTCTGCATCGTGCCGAAGACGCGCGGTGACGAGCGCTCGCGGCCGATGGACGATATCGTCCGCGAATGCGCCGAGCTGGCCGAGCGCGGGGTGCGCGAAGTCACGCTTCTGGGCCAGATCGTGACCAGCTACGGCCGCCGCGACTATGCGCACACGGGCGGCATCACGCCGTTCGTCCAGTTGCTTGAGCGCGTGCACGCGATCGAGGGTATCGCGCGGATCCGGTTCACATCGCCGCATCCGCGTGGTTTCAAGGATGACCTCGTGCAGGCCTACGCGCGCCTGCCCAAGCTCTGCGGCTACGTGCATCTGCCGATGCAGAGCGGGAGCGATCGAATCCTGCGGGCGATGAACCGACCCTACACGCGGGAGCGCTACCGGGAGATCGTGGCGTCGCTGCGGGCCGTGCGGCCGGACATGTATTTCTCGACGGACGTGATCGTGGGTTTCCCCGGCGAGACCGAGGAGGATTTCGCGCAGACGCGGGAGCTGTTCTCGGCGTGCAATTACGACATGGCCTACATCTTCAAGTACTCCGTGCGTTCGGGCACGCCCGCGGCGGAGATGAGCGATCAGGTGCCCGATGAGGTCAAGGAAGCGCGCAATCAGGAGCTCCTCGAGATCCTCCGGCAGAACTCGCTCCGTCGGAACGCCGCCCTGCTGGGCACGGTGGAGGAGGTCCTGGTCGAGGGCCCGGACAAGACGGGAAGGCTCTTCACGGGCCGCACCGCCGGCAACCGGGTCGCCATCTTTGCCGCGGACCCGCGCCTCGTCGGCGAGCTCGTCCCGCTGCGCATCGAGCGCGCCTCCGTGAGCACGCTCTACGGCGAGTTGGTACTCGCGGGCGTGCCGGCCTAATCTCGCGCCTTCCCCGCTTCGTCCCTTCCTTCATGAGCCTCACCCTCGCGACGCTGCTCCCCGGAATCCTGCTCTTCCTCGTCGGCGTGCTGCTGTTCTCACGCAACTCGCTGGTGGTTTCCGCCTGCAAGGCGATGCCGCGGTCCCGGGCGGCGACTCTGGTCTTCTTTGGGGGTGCAGCGGTGTGGTTCCTCACCCGCATCTGGACGCTTTCGATGGCGGACTTCGGCGAGTATCGCACGGCGCTGCTGATTTTCTTCGCCGTGTTGGCGGTGCTGGCGTTTTCGCAGGTGCCAGACTTTCTCGCGGTGCGTGGGCTGGCGGCGCTGATGCTGCTCGCAGCGACGCCGCTGCTGGACGCGGCGTATATGGAGTACCACCACCCGCAGCGACTCTTCATGGTGTCGGCGGTGTACGTGGGGATCGCGCTGGCGATCTATCTCGGCGCGGTGCCGTTCCGGCTGCGGGATTTCATCGAGTGGCTGTTCGCCACGGCGGAGCGGCCGCGGGTGATCGGTGCGGCGCTCGCCGTCTACGGCCTGGTGCTGGGCGTGGTGTCCTTCACCTACTGAGGCTCCGGCGACTCCGTTGTCATGAGTGCTCCGTTATCCGTTCCCTCCTCCGCCGGTGCCGCGCTCGGGGCGCCGGTGCTGCTGGTGCTGGCGGGACCAGCGGGTTCGGGCAAGACCACGCTGTGCGAACGGGTGGTACGGGAGCTTCCTGGCTTCTCGCGCGTCGTCACCACCACCACGCGTCCGCCCCGGCCCGGCGAGGTGAACGGGGTCCACTACCATTTCCTGAGCCCCGCGCAGTTCGACGAGCGTGTGGCGGCCGGCGCGTTCCTCGAATGGGCGTGGGTCCACCAGCAGCACCGGTACGGCACCCTCGCGTCATCCGTGATGGAGCCGCTCGCCGCCGGGCGCAGCCTGATCATCAACGTGGATGTCCAGGGCGTGGGAAACTTCCGGCGCGCGGCGGCGGCCAACCCGCTGCTGCGCCGTCATCTGGCCACCGTGTTCATCAACGTTCCCTTGGCGGAGCTGCGGCAGCGCATGATCGATCGCGGTCAGGACAGTGCGGCGGAGATCGAGCGCCGCCTCGGCACCGCGCAGCGGGAGCTGGCGGAGGCGTCGTCGTTTGATTACCGAATCGAGAGCCGCAGCCGGGATGAGGACTTCGCGGCCTTGGTCGAGGCGTGGCGGGCGGTTTGCGCCCGCGTGGCGGCGGCGACCTGAGCGGCCGTCGCGGCCGGACCCGTCCGGTGCGGCGGGGCTCAGCCGAGCCGGGCGATGTCGATGTTCAGCGCGCGCGCGGCCGCGGCGCGGTCTCCGCCGTGGGCCTGGAGGACACGCTCGATGTACTGCTTCTCCTGCGAGGCCAGAAATGCGGAGAGCGGGGTCCAGCGCGGCGCATCGCTCAGGCGCGACGGCAGCTGCTGGGCGCTGATCAGGCGGGAGTCCGTCGTGGTCGCGAGGCCCGTGACGACCTGCTGCATCTCGGTCAGATTCCCCGGCCACGAATACGCTTGGAGCACCTCCATGGCGTCCTGGCTGAAGGCGATGGCGGCGGGCTCGAACTGGGAGTTGGTTGCGGCCTGCGTGAAGTGCCGGACGAAGTCGGGAATGTCCTCCGCACGCTCGCGGACCGCCGGCAGCAGGATCGGCAGGGAGGCGACCCGGTAGAAGAGTTCGTCGTGGAACGTCCCCTCGTCGACGCGCTTCTCGAGGTCGACGGCGCTGGTGCACATGAGGCGGAAGCCGTGCGCGGTGTTGCGCAGCACGGCGACCAACTCCTTTTGGAGGGAGAGGGGCAGGGCGTGCAGTTCCTTGAGGAGAAGCGTGCCGCCGCGGGCGGATGCGACCCAGTTTCCGCCCAGCCCGTTCTCGCCCAGCAGGCCCGCGCGGAAGTGGGCTTCGGAACTCAACGAGCAGTCGATGCGAACCAAGGGAGCCTCCGCGCCCACGCTCGCCTCATGGAGGATTTCGGCCACGGTGCTGCGGCCGGTGCCCGGCTCGCCCTGCAGTAGAACGGGCGTGCGCACGGCCGCGAGCTTGCGCACCTGCTGGAGCAGCCGCATGGCCTTGGCACTGCGCCCCGCCAGCCGCTGCTCGAAACCCTGGGCCCGCGCCACCGGTGCCGTGGTCTGGCTCGCGCGCTCGATGCTCTGGCGCCGGAACTCCAAGCCCCGCTTCAGCGTCGCGATGAGCTCATCCACCCGGAACGGCTTCTGCAGGTAGTCGAAGGCTCCGTACTTCAGCGCGAGGATCGCGCTCTCGGTGCTCGCGTACGCCGTCATGATGATGACGGCGCAGTTCGGGTCATGAACCTTGAGTTGCTTGAGCAACGTGATGCCGTCGACCGGCTTCATGTCGATGTCCGCGAGCACGATGTCGAATGGCTCGGAACGATAGCGCGTGAGCGCCATCTCGCCGTCCGTCGCGAAGGCGGTGGAAAAGCCGGTCGGCTGGATGACTGCATCCAGCATCTCGTGGATCGAGAGCAGGTCGTCGACGATGAGGATGGAGGCCATGCAGTGCGTGGAACCGAAGGGGTGCGCCCGGAAGCAGGGACGCGCTACTGGAGGCCGCCGGCGACGACGCCGAGCTGGAAGATCGGCAGGAACATCGCCATGACGATGCCGCCGACGACCACGCCGAGGAACACGATGAGCAGCGGCTCGATCAGGGAGGTCAGGGCCGCGACCGTCGCCTCCGACTCGGCATCATAGAAGTCGGCGATCTTGTTCATCATCCCGTCGACGTTACCAGTCGCCTCGCCCGCCTTCACCATGTGCTTCATCATCGGCGGGAAGAACGAGTTGGTGGCCAGGACGTCGGAGATTTGACCACCTTGGCTGACGTGCCGGGCGATTTCCGCGCATGCCGCCTCGATCTGTGACTTGTTGCTCGCGGAGGAGACGATTTCGAGGGAGCGCAGGATCGGCACACCCGAGCGCACCAGCGTGGCGTAGGTGCGGCAGAAGCGGGAGAGCACGATCTTGTGCATGAGGCCTCCGAAGATGGGTGCGCGCAGGAGGATGTGGTCCTTGTGCACCCGGCCGGCCGGCGTCGCGATGTAGCCGCGAACGAAGAAGAACGCTCCCGCCCCCAAGGCGATCAGCAGCCACCAGTAGCCGACCATGAAATCGCTGAGGTCGATCAGGAACTGCGTCGGCGCGGGCAGCTTCGCCCCGAAGTCCGCGAACATCGACGCGAAGACCGGGATCACGAACATGATGAGCACCGTCACCAGCACGACCGCGAGGCCGATGACCGCGATGGGGTAGGTCAGCGCCGACTTCACTTTCTTGGTCAGCTTGACGCTGGACTCGAGGTATTGGGCGACCTTGCCAAGGATTTCCGCGAGGGCGCCGGAGGCTTCGCCAGCCTCGACCATGGAAACGAAGAGTTGATTGAACGACTTCGGGAA
Source organism: uncultured Opitutaceae bacterium (assembly GCA_964512415.1). Lineage (GTDB taxonomy): Bacteria > Verrucomicrobiota > Verrucomicrobiia > Opitutales > Opitutaceae > UBA6669. Next base: position 2,407 of record CAZEJZ010000080.1, on the reverse strand, counting down.
CTTGCGCAGCGCCGCCGAGAAGGCCGTACCCGAGGAAACATCCAGTCGCACGTCGCGGATGATGATGCCAAACGTATCATCGTCCGTCTGTTCCTGCAGCGCTTCCAAGCTCTGGAGCAGGGGAAGGCCCGCCGTCAGCAGGGAGGAAAGCTGTGCCGTGAAGATCGCCAACTGCTCCTGCGGCAGCTTGTAGATCTGGGACTTCTTCTCGAGCGCCTTGAGCCGGGCGAGGGTTTGGGCCGCTTTCAGGTTTGGACGACTTCCCGGCGACTGCGACCCGGTGGCGGGACGCAGCGACACCGTCGGAGCGGTCGGCGTGGACGTGATGAAGGCCATAGCTTGGTAGGAAACGGCCCGGTAATTCCCCCCACTAACTCCATTTGCGCAAAGACGCGTAAAATTCCCGTCAAACACCCTGTTTGGGCCTCGGACTTGGGTAGCCAGTAGCGCTGCCGCCCGGGTTCGGAGTCGGTGGGGGGAGTGACCCATGGGGTGGCATTCAGGGGGGGGCGCGCGTGGTTCGCTGACCTCGGTGCGAACGGGTCGGGTGCCGAAGCATCGCGGTTGGGAAGGCCGTTTCGGACGCGGAACAACTCGACCCCTCCCGTTTGGCCATCAGAGTGGTCGGGCGAGCGTATGTTCAAGCATTGGCGCAAGGTCCTCACCCTCGGTTACCCACTCGCGGTGCTTTGCTGGACGCTTCCGGCGGGTTATTTCCCGTTCAAGGCCACGCTGGATCCGTTGATCGCGAAGCCTTTCTTCTTTCTGAACATTTGGCAGGCGTGGGACATGTTTGGTCCCCAGCCGTTGCAGGATGACCTCTGGGTGCAGGTCACCATTGCGGATCGTGCGGGTCAGAAGCGTGAGGTCGCGGTGTCCAACATGCTCGCGATGTCGTACTTCGAGCGATACCGGCGCGAGCGTTGGCGGAAGTTCTTCAATGAGCACCTCCGGCTGGATGCGAGGTCATTTCTCTGGGCTCCGTATGCGGAGTACGTGCGTCGGGATGCGGCCCGGCGCGGGGAGATGGTGGAGACGATCGAATTGACCCGCTGGTGGCGGCCGGCCGTGGTTCCCGTGGCGCCCGCGCTCCGCGCCGACCAGCGATCCGACGCGTGGAACCACTTCACCTTCCACACGTGGAAGGCTGAGGCAGGCGTTGCTCGGCCGGTCGAACCCCCTCCCGCGACACCGTGAACCCAGCATTTGAGTGGATCAGGCGGGGAGTGGAGTCGATTCCGCCGCGGTGGGCCCCGCGACGGCTGACGAGCGGGGTGTTCGCGTGGATCGAGGCACCCACGGATCCGCGGCCCCTCGCGTGGTTTCGCGCGTGGCTCGGGTTTCTCTGTCTCGCGAACCTGGCCCTGCTGTGGCCGGACATGCCGATGTGGCTGGGCAACGAGGGAGTGCTCCCGCCATCCGTGCACGCGTCGATTCTCGAGGGCCGAAGGCTGACCCTCTACGCGTTCACGGGCTACACCGACCACACGATCACGCTCATCCGGGGGTGTGGTTTCGTGGGTGGATTGAGCCTGCTCCTTGGGATCTACCCCCGCTGGGGGGCGCTGCTGTCGTGGCTCGCCCTCAGTAGTTTCGCGTGGCGGAACATGTACATCCTGCATTCGGGGGACAACCTGTTGCGGATCGGATCTTTCTTCCTGATCTTCGCCCAATCTGCGCGAGCGTTCTCGGTTCCGGCCTGGCTCCGCGCCCGAAGGGCGCAACGGACCACTCCGTTGGCACCGCCTTCGCCGGAGCTCGTGCCGGCCTGGCCGCTGCGGATCCTGCAGCTTCAACTGTGTGCGACCTACTTCGTGACGGGTTTCGTGAAGGCCACGGGCCGGGCGTGGCAGGAGGGCGAAGCCGTTGGCACCGTCCTGCAACTCGGCGAGCTCCAGCGTTTCCCGATTCCCGACTTCCTCATGACGCCGCTCGCGTCCCACGTCATGAGCTATGCGACGTTGGCGGTGGAGCTTGGTTTTCCGTTCCTGATCTGGATCCCCCGGCTGCGCGTGCCCGTACTCTTGGTCGGACTGGTGTTTCACCTCGGTCTGGAATGGACGCTGAACGTCCAGCTCTTCCAGTGGACGATCCTCGGATTCTACCTGCTGTTCCTCGTGCCGCGGAGCGTCCGGGCGCAGCGGGGCGGAGGTCGGTGACGCGGATTGCGGTTCGCCCGGGGCGGAAACGGATCGGGTCGCGGGGCGAGAGGAACCCACGCGGGCGATGAGAGCGAGCAGCGCTGCGGACGTGCCGATCCGCGTTCACTTCAACTGCCCCGCGAGAAAGGCGAGCACGGCTTCGGTGTTGGGATGACCGGGCGCGCCAAGGCGCTGATCGATGCGGCGGTGCGTCGCCTCGGGATCGCCGAGCAGCTGTCGCCACTCCCCGGACAATCGGACCCGGC
>CAZEJZ010000079.1:0-9745 GCA_964512415.1 uncultured Opitutaceae bacterium | reverse complement strand
CAGGAGCAGGTCCATGGCGGTGCGGTAAGTCGACGGCGCGAGGAGCTGTCCGTCCAAGTGCGGCCCGAGGGTCCCCGGGGCGTAGCCGGACGGCTCGAGCACGTGCGCGTGGACGTCGCGCACGACGGGCGGCACAAAACCGTCGGTGGCTTCGGCGAGGAGTTGGCGGTCGTCGGCGTTGAGCTCGGTCTCGATCTTCATGGCATCGACTCGGGGTGCGGGGAACGAGCGGGAGCTAGCGGCCGCGCCCGGCGCGCGTCAAGGCGACGCACCACGAATCGGGTTGACCCACGTGTCCGTCGCTGCCGGAGGTGGGAGGTCGTTCCGCGCCTGCCCCGGCTGGTCGACCGCCCCCGATTCCCGTCCCCATCCCCGCACCGCGTCCGATTCGGCCGCCGTCGCGATCGTAGTCCCATTCACTCCTGAATTCCGCGTGAACCTCCAATCCCCCCGCTACAAGTGGCTCCTCGCCACCGTGCTCTTCGCGGCCTCGGCGACGGCCTACGGTCACCGCAGCGCACTCTCCACCGTCTTCCCGCTGCTGCGCCAGGACCTCGGCCTTTCCGACCTGCAGCTCGGCTTCATCGGGAGCGCGTTCCTCTGGTCGTACGGGGTCGGCTGCGCCGTCGGCGGCTTCTTCTCCGACCGCTTCTCGCGCAGCCGCATCGTGGTCGGAAGCCTCGCGCTCTGGAGCCTCGCGACACTCGCCGCGGCCTTCGTGCACAGTTTCGAGCAAATGGTCTGGGCGCGCATCGCCTTCGGGGCGACGCAGTGCTTCTACGCTCCGGCGGCGCTGGCGCTGATCGCGGACCACCACGGCCCCGCGACCCGCGGCAAGGCGATCTCCTCCAACATCTCGGGCATGAGCGTGGGCATGATCCTCGGGGCGACGTTCGCCGGGATGATCGCGCAGAGCTTCGGCTGGCGCGAGGTGTTCATCGTCTTCGGCATCGGCGGCCTCATTCTCGCCGGCATCGCGGCGTGGGCGGTGCGGGACGCGGCGCCGACTGACTCGACCGGAGCGGCGAAGGAAGCCTCGTTCTCGCTCGGCGCCAGCCTCCGGCTGCTCTTCGGGACGCGCACCTACTACTGCATCCTCGTGCAGGGCATGGCCGCATCGATGGGAGCGTGGATGTTCTGGAACTGGCTGCCCTTGTATTATCAGGAGACCTACAAGATGAGCCTCGCAGGTGCCGGCTTCTCTGGGACGTTCATGCTGCAGGCCACGGCGATGGTCGGCATCGTCGCCGGCGGCGTGATCGCCGACCGCGTGGGGCGCAAGAACCCGCAGCGCCGTCCACTCGTGATGGCGGGCTTCTACCTCGCCGCCGCGCCGTTCTTCCTCGTCTTCCTCGTCCCGCAGCCGAGCTACCTCCTCATCAGCGCCTGTCTCGCCGCCTCCTCGCTGCTGCGGACGATGGGGCAGGCGAACGAGAATCTGATCATGTTCGACCTGCTGCCGCCGCGCGTGCGCTCAGCCGCCTTCGGGATCTTCCTCTTCGGCAATGTGAGCGCGGGCAGCGTCGCCATCATCGTCGCCGCCTGGATCCGTGGCATCGCAGGCCTCAGCACCGCCTTCGCGTGCATCGCCGGGCTGGTCGGCATCTCCGCCCTCGCCGCCTTCATCGCCTACTACCTCATGCCGGGCGATCTCGCCCGCCTGCCCGCCCGGCTGGCGCGCCTCGAGACGCCCGCCACGCGGTGAACTCACCCCGCGCTGTTTCCGCATCCTTCGCCTTTCCCTTCCCACCCGCGTCCGCCATGTCACTCCCCCTCGCCCGACTCGCCCGCCTCCGCCTCGCCGTCCTCCTCGCCCTCGCGCCGCTCGCCTCCGGCATCGCTCCCCTGCACGCCGCGCGCCCCGCGCCGGAGCCGCCCCGCGTCATCCCCGGCCGCATCGTCCTCGACCTCGCGCCCGGTCCCGGGAATCCGCGCAACAGCGAGGGCTCGTTCATCAGCCTGCGCGACGGCGGACTGCTCTTCATCTACTCGCGCTTCGTCGGCACCTCGTTCGCCGACGAGGCCCCCGCGCGCATCGCCCAGCGCAGCTCGCGCGACGGCGGGGAAACGTGGTCCTCCGAGAGCTTCATCGAGACGCCCGGCGAGAAGACGGCCTCGAACGTGATGAGCGTCACCCTGCTGCGCCTCGGCAACGGCGACATCGGCCTCTTCTACCTGCTGCGCAACAACTGGCACGACATGCGCATGTACCTCCGGCGCTCGGCCGACGAAGGTCGCACCTGGGGCGATCCGGTGTGCTGCACGCCCGCGACGGCCTACTACGTGATCAACAACGACCGCATCATCCGGCTGGCGTCGGGTCGCCTCGTCATCCCGGCCGCGCTGCATCCCGCGCTCACCGATCAGGAGAACGAGCACGCGGTCGACTGGCGCGCCCTCGCCCTGTTCTTCCTCTCCGACGACGATGGCCGCACGTGGCGGCAGGCCCCGGGCGTGAGCTCGCTGCCCGTCGCGCACACGCGCAGCGGCCTGCAGGAACCCGGCGTCATCGAGCTCTCACCCAATCATCTCTGGGCCTGGGCGCGCACCGACCTCGGTCGCCAGTACGAGTTCTTCTCGACCGACGGCGGCGAGACGTGGACCGTCCCCGCCCCCTCGCGCTTCACGTCGCCCAACTCCCCGCTGTCGATGAAGCGGCTCGCCGCCACGGGCCGCTTGCTTGCGGTCTGGAACCCAGGCCCGGCCTACGAGACCCGCGACGTCCGCCCGTACGGCGGGGACCGCACGCCGCTCGTCGTCGCCACCGGCACCTCCTCGACCGGAGCCTGGACCGCCGCCGCCTTGGTCGATGGCTACGACGGCGTCGACGCGGGCTTCTGCTACACCGCGATCCACGAGACCAAGGACAGCGTGCTGCTGGCCTACTGCGCGGGCGGACCCGCGGACCAGCACCGGCTGGCGCGCCTGCGCGTCCGCAAGATCCCGCTCGACGCCCTCAAGTGAGCGACCGGCCCGCTGCGGCGCCCTGATCCGCGCCGCAGCGACGAGCCGACCGCGCAAACCCGCCGCCGCTCAGCGCGGCAGCGCACGGCGCACCGCGTCGGCGAACGCATCGAAGCCGTCCACCAGCGGCGTGCCCGCCTCGCCGGTCATGCGCAGCAGCGACCGCTCGTCCTTGAAGCCGGTTCCGGTCACGATGCAGACGACGTTCGCGTCGGGCGCGAGCTCGCGCCGCGCGACTGCGCGCTCCACGCCGGCGAGCGCGACCGCTCCCGCCGGCTCGGCAAAAACGCCTTCCTCGCGCGCGAGGCGGGCCTGCCACGCCCACGCGGCGTCGTCGGGCACGACGTAACCCTGGCCGCCGGTCCGGCGACACGCAGCGATCACGTCGTTGGCGTCGAGGACGCCGCCGACCTGCAGGCCGCTGATCGCCGTGGTCGAGGTCACCGCCACCGCCTGCGTGCCGCCGGCCCGCAGCACCGACGCGATGGTGTCGTTGCCCTCCGGCTGGACGCAGTGCACGCGGCCCGCCGCACCGAAGGTCTCCACACCACGCGCCACGGCCAGCGTCAGACCGCCGGCCCCGGCCGGCACGAACACGTCAAAGGGCTCACCGTGCAGCTGCTCGGCGACTTCGTAGCTGATCGTCTGCACGCCGGCCATGCCGCGCGGCGAGAACACGAAGGCGCTGATTTCGAAGCCCGCCTGGACTTCCGCGGCCAGCCCGCGCAGCCCGTTCATCACCACGGCGCTGAGCGCCGGCGCGACGCCGAAATCGCGGATGCGCAGGAGGTGCGCGCCGTAGGCGCGCATCTGCCGCAGCTTGCCCTCGGGCGCGCCTTCCACGATGGCGAGAAAGCAGGTCATGCCCGCGCGCGCGCAGTACGCCGCCAGCGCGGCGCCGGTGTTCCCGCTCGAGGTGCCGAGGCAGATGCGCCGGCCTTCGCGCCGGAGGTGTGTCACCGCCGCCGCCGCGAAGCGGTCCTTGTAGGATCCGGTCGGGTTGCCGCCCTCGTACTTGAACCAGAGGTTCCGCAATCCGAGCGCCGGCCCGATCGTGCGCGAGCGGATCAGCGGCGTGTCGCCCTCGCCCAGCGTCACCGCATCGGCCTCGGGCGGGCCGCCCCACTTGTCGGCGTGCTTCCAGAGACTCATCGCGCACCTCCGCGCGCCGGCCCGCGCCAGGGACCCTCGCCCCGGGTCACGAAGCCCGTCGCCATCTCGGTCGATACACTCCCCTTCGCCGGCACGGTGCGAAGCGCACCCGGTTCGCGCAGCAGGTCCGCGAAGCGACCCACCGGCGAGGTGCTGGGTTGCAGCGTGATGATGTGCCCCTCGCCCCAGAGCGGGTACTGGGAGTGGCCGCCCGCGCAGTTCCACGACCACGCCCACGGGTACATCTCCAGGTCCCACTCCATCGCGAAGCCCAGCCCGCGGCGCTCGTTCCAGATGCAACCCCAGCCCGCGCTGAAATCAGTCAGCTGCACCGAGTGGTCCTTCCCCGAGCCCGCCGGAGGCACGATGCTGCAATCGCGCATCGCCCCACCCTCGCGCTCGGGCACGTGCGGCCACGTGCCGACGTAGCCGGCCGTGAGCTGCAGGGCCTTCGGGTCATCCGCCTTGAACACGCGCACCGTGCGCGCCGGCGTGAGCAGCCGCGCCCCGTCGAGCAGGGGGCCGCCGAAGGTCGGATGCTGCAGCCACGCCACCGGCAGGTCCATCGCCGAGCGGTTTTCCAGCGTCTCGCGCCAGACCAGCCACGGGCTGCCGGACTCGAGGATGAGCTCGCGACGGTACACCAGCGGCGTGCGCACGGAGCGGCCGACCAGCGTGACGCTCACGCGACGCGCACCGCGTTCGATCTTCTCGACCGGCCACGGCAGGCTCCTCAGCTCACCGTGCGTGCCGATCGGGGCGCCGAAATAATCGTCAGCGAAGAACCCCTGCGGCAGCGACACGTACCAGCTGCCATCCATCACGTCGTAGAGATCGCTGCCCCCGCGCATCGGCTGGTCGAGCACCCGCGAACGCGCCGGCTGCCCGTACGGGTTGCGCCACATGATGTCGATGCCGCTGGCGCGGTCGACGATCGCGACGATCGCCCCGCCCATCTCGGGCCACACCGACACGGTCACCCGGTCGTTCTCAAGCACCAGCAGGCGGCGCTCGCCCTCGCGGGTCCAGCGCACCGCCGGTCTGGTCACTTGACCAATGCGCCGGGATTGCGGTGCCCGGTTCCGGGCGCTTGACTTGGCCGCACTGGTACCGCGGCGTTTCTTCACTTCACGTTTGGCCATGGCGAATACTCCTTGGAAAAAGTCCCACGATCTGTCCCAGCTGCCCGTCGGCTTCCACCGGCGCCGCTTCACGGCGGCCGGGGGCGTCGGCTTCGACGCCTTCATCTGGCGCGGCGGCCCCGGACCGGTCCTGCTGGTCAACGGCGCCACGCACGGCGATGAGTACGAGGGGCCGACGCTGCTGCGGACGTGGGCGGAACGCTGGCGCCCCAGCCGCCTGCAGGGCACCGTCGTTTTCGTCCCCGTGCTCAACGAGGCCGCGTTCTTCGTCGGCCAGCGCTGCGCGCCGATCGACGGCGCCAACCTCGCCCGCGTGTTTCCCGGCAAGGCGAATGGCTCGCCCACCGAGCGGCTCGCTCACCTGTTCGACACCCAGCTCCTCGCGCAGTGCACACACTACGCCGACCTGCACAGCGCCGGCGCGGCCTACCACCTGAAACCGTGGACCGGCTACGTCACGCACCGCGGCGCGATCAACCGCGCACAACGCGAAATGGCCGCGTGCTTCGACGCGTTCTGGGTCTGGGCCGGGCCGTACCTGCCCGGCCGCACCCTCAGCGCGGCGTTCGCGCGCAACATCCCCGCGATCTACGTCGAGTGTCAGGGTCTCGGCGGCGTCGATGCGGGCGACCTCCGCAATCTCGACCGCGGCCTGCGCAACCTGCTGCGCTGGGCGGGACTGACGTCGGGAGCCGCGCCGCGCCTGCGCCGGCAGGCGGTGCGCATCACCCGCGATGTCGACGAGGCGCACCTGCAGGTGCATCACCCCGCGCCGGTCGACGGCCTCTTCGTTCCGCTGGCCGCGCTGGACCGCCGCGTCCGCCGCGGAGCCCCGCTCGGCCACGTGCTGCCGCTCGACGGATCCGACCGCCACCTCGTCCGCGCTGAAAGCACCGGCCGCATCATCCTCATCCGCCGCCAACGCTCCGTGCGCCGCGGCGACGCGCTCTTCACCCTCGCCCCGGTGTAGCCGGCATCGCGTCATGCGAGCAGGCCACCGTCGACGACCCACGTCACGCCGGTGACGAATTTCGCGCGGGGCGAGCAGACGAAGGCGACGACTTCCGCGACATCGCTCGGGCCGCCGAAGCCGAGCGGCGTCTGGTTGATCACGTCGGACCCCGGCCCACCGCTCTGGGCGGCCTGGAGGAGTTTCTCGGACGTATCGACCCGGATGTCGCCCGGGGCGACGCCCACCACGCGGATGCGGTCGGGCGCGAGTTCCTTCGCCAGCGACTGCGTCATCGAACCCATCGCGGCCTTGGTCGCGGCGTACACCAGCGCCATGCGCTGCGGGCGAAAGGCATTGATGGAGGAAATGTTCACCACCGTCCCGCCGCCGGCCCGCCGCAGGTGCGGCAGCGCGGCCTGGGTGCAGAACAGCGCCCCGCCGAAGTTCACGTCCATCACGCGGTGGTACTGCTCCGGCGTCAGCGCCTCCAGCGTCGAGACCGCCGGCAGGCCGACGATGGCCGCATTGTTCACAAGGACATCGATCCCGCCGAGCGCCGCGGCGGCCGCGTCGATGAACGTGCGGCAGCCGGCGACGTCACCGACATCCACCCGCAGCGGGATCACGCGATCACCGTAGCGTTCCACGAGCGGAGCGGCCACTGCGGGATCGGGCTGGCCGACCGCGACCCGGCCACCCCGGGCGAGTAACGCCTCGGTGATGGCGCGGCCGATGTTGGTCGCCCCGCCGGTAACCACCGCACGCACGGGAGGTTCCGAAGGAAGGGGGCTTGAGGAGGCGGAAAGGGGGGAGGCCATGCGGAAAAACCAGCTTTGACAGCATGGGAGTCCGCCGCGACAAACGCAACGTTCGCCATCTGGTGAGCTTGTCGGACCAGTGAGCCGATGGGTCACCGCCCCACCCCGACCCCCGTGACTGACGCCCCTCCGATCCCGCGACCGGTCCGCGCGCCGCGCCTAGGCGCCCTGCGCGACGTAGCGGTCGACGAAGGCGCGGCACTCGTCGCTCAGCGGGTAGCCGAGGAAGCTGGTGACGCTGGAGAAGAGGCCACGGCGGACCATGTAGTACTTCAGGCCATGGAGCCAGCAGGCGATGGACTCGCCGCCGTAGAGCCCCCAGAGCACCCGCCGGAGCTCGGCGTCCGCCGCGCGCGCCTCCTCGATGCGACCGGCGTCGAAGAGGGCGATCAGCCGGTGGAGCATCGGGGCGACGGCGGAGGCCCCGCCCAGCATGACATTGTCGTATCCGGCTTCAAGATACTCGAGGACGCGGAACTCGTCGCCGTTGAAGAGCAGCAGCGAAGGCTTTTCGCGCCGGGCGGCGAGGGCCTGCTGGCGACGGTCGGCGGAGGCCGAGCTGTCCTTCACGAGCACCACCTTCGGGTGAAGGTACACGTCCTTGAGGCGGTTCTCCGGGATCATGATCGGGCGGTGGCGGCCGAGATCGTAGATGCCGACCGGGATCGGGGAGGCCTCCGTGCTTTCCACGAAGTGGGCGACGATGCGGTCGGGCGTGGCGTTGAGGAACGTCGCCGGCGCCGCGATGATCGCGATGTCCGCTCCGGCCTCCGCCATGTCCTGGGCGTTCTCGCGGACGCGGGGCATGGAATTGTCGGAGACCTGTGCGCCGATTTTCAGGCGGCCCCGGGCCGCGCTGGACGCGGCCTTCACCAGCCGCTTGCGCTCGCCGTTGGTCAGCCACGGACCCTCGCCGCACGAGCCGGCGACAAACAGTCCGTGCAACCCATCCGCCACCGCTGCCTCCACGGTCCGCTCCACGGCGGCAACATCGACCCGGAAGTCGGGCAGGAGGGGAGTCGGGATCGCCGACCAGATGAGGTGGGTACGGGGAGACGAATTCACGGCGTTCGTGAAACGAACATACGCAAGCAATCGCGAGAAAAAACGACTGGTCACATCCGATGAACAGCGACGCACCCTCCTTCGAATTACCCCGTCGGCAATCGCTTTCCGCGCAGGCCGCGGAGGCCCTCGAACGCGCGATCTCCGAGGGCACCTGGCAGGAATTCCTGCCCAGCGAGCGCCGTCTGTGCGAGCTGCTGCAGGTGAGTCGGCCGACGATCCGGACCGCGCTGCAGATGCTCGCGAAGAACGGCGTGATCGAGATTCGCCAGGGCCGCCGGAATCGCCTGCTCCCCGCCGCCCGGCGCACGCCGCATCGCACCAGCCGCCTCATCGGCATCGTGACGCCCATGCCGTTCGATCAACTTGCGGTCTCCGCCTACAAGATCATCAGCGAGATGAAAATTCATCTCGCCGAGCATGGGTTCACCACCGAGGTGCTGATCTGCCCGCCGAAGGCCGCGGCCACGTCGCGGCGGCGGCTGGAGGAATTCCTGCGCCGCAACCGCGTGTTCTGCTGCCTGCTCACCTCGGTCAGCCATGACCTGCAGGCTTGGTTCGCCACCCATGCCGTGCCCTGCCTCGTGCTCGGCTCATGCCACCCGAACATCCGGCTGCCGTCGCTCGACATCGACTACCGCTCCGTCTGCCGCCACGCCGGCGGAATCCTGCTTGCGAAGGGCCATCGTCGTATCGCGTTGATCATGCCGGACTCGGGCGCCGCCGGCGATCTCGCGAGCGAGGAGGGGTTCCGCGAGGCCTTCTCCACGGTCCCCCATGCGGACGCGGCCCCGACCATCATCCGCCACAACGGCGCCGTCGAACACCTCGCGCTCAAGCTCGATGCGCTGTTCGACGGCCCCCAGCCACCGACCGCGCTGTTCGTGGCCAAGCCCGCGCACAGCCTCAGTGCCCTGATTCACCTGCTCAAGCGGGGCATCTCCGTGCCCGACGATGTCTCGCTGGTGTGCCGGGACCAGGACCCGCTCTTTCAGAAGGTGAACCCCGCGATTTCCCACTACCTCACGCACGACGCGTCGTTCAGCCACCGGCTGCTCCGGCTGATGCAGCAGCTCGTGACCCACGGCTACCTGCCGCCGGAACCGACCCTGATCTTCCCCAACCACTTCGCCGGGGGCACCCTCAGGAACGCCGCTCGCTGACCCGCCGCCAGCGGCCCGGGGGCACGCCGAACCGGGCGCGGAAGAGGCGGTAGAAGTGCGAGGCGTCGCCGAAACCCGACGAGAACATCGCGCCGAGGATCGAGTGGTCGCCACTCGCCAGCAGCCGCGCCGCGTGCGCGAGTCGGAGTTCCGTGATGCGTTCGCCGAGGCTCCGACCCGTCACGTCACGAAAGAGGGTGGTGAGCCGGCGGCGCGACAAGCCCGCGCGCTGCGCCGCGCGCTCCACCGTCCAGGGCTCGAAGAACGTCTCCTCCAACTCGCGCGCCACCGCCTGCACCCGGCGGCGCGAGGAACGCTCCGCGTCCATCGCCGGCAAACGCGCCAGCAACACAAGCACCTCGGCCGCCAACGCCTGCAGCACCACGTCCGCTCCCACCCGGGGATGGGACTGCTCCAGCAACGCCCTCCGCCACGCCCCCCCCCCCCCCCGCCGCGCCCCCCGGGCCCACCCCCACCCCCCCCCCTCCC
>CAZEJZ010000078.1:0-9763 GCA_964512415.1 uncultured Opitutaceae bacterium | reverse complement strand
CGGCGAACCGCTGCATCACCGCGTCGGGCCAGCGCCGGAAGCGGAGCATCATCACCACCGCGTCGGCGCTTTCCAGCGCCTCGCTGCCGGCGAGGTTGGTGGCGTTGTCGGGATTGATGGTGCCGTCGGGATCAAGCGGGAACAGGACCGTGCAGCGGAAGCCGTGGCGCACGCTCAGGAGCTTGGCGAGCATGGGGAGCCCCTCCTCGCCGCGGTACTCCTCGTCGCCGGTCAGGAACACGAGGTGTCGCCCGCCACCCCCGCCGGACCGCAGATTGGCCGGGTACGTGATGGAGTCGGCGGCGTGTTTGGTCGGAGCGGCATCGCTTGCATGCGCCGGAAGACCGCCGAGCATCAGTGCGGACAGAATCGCGAGAGACTTAATGGCAACGCTGACCATCGGGAGGGAGTTCAATGGGAAAAACGTCTGCAGGAGGGAGGTTCGTGGACCGAGTCACTCCTCTCCCGATGGCACGGCATGCCCCCGAAGTCGATTCGTCGGTTGGGCCGTCCCCGCTCCCATCGCCGCTGGCGACCTTCCGCCGTTATGAGTACACCAGTAATCGCTGGCTGATCGGGCTGATCAGGTTGTGGTTCCGGATCTTCGAGATCGTGTTCGAGCTGAGGGTCTGCCCCTCGCCGACGAGCAGGAGGCCGTGCGGGCTGTAAAGCCCGTTGGCGAGCACCATGCCGGGGGACAGTTCGTCGAGCAGCACCTCGCGGACCTGCCGGGGCAGTTGCAGTAGGTGAGTGACCTTGAGGAAGAGACGCACCGCTTCTGGATCCAGCGCGCGTCCGGACTCTGCGAGGACGAGTTCGATGGCCTGCTCCCTGGGGAGGCCGCTCTCGACGAACCACACCGCGACCGCGAGGCAGCGGGCGGTCCAGGGAATCATCTCACCCGCGAGCCCGTCGGGGTAGCCGGTGCCGTCGAAGCGCTCGTGGTGGCAGCGGATTGTCTCGCCGACCTCCGGGCTGGGATCGACGTGGGAGGCGAGCGTCTGGCTGTAGACCGGGTGGTGGCTGATCGCGAGGCGCTCCGTCTCGGTGAGCGTTTCCGGGTGGTGGCGGAAGTGGCGCAGGACGTCGCGGTGCACCCCGATGAGGCCGAGGTCGCAGAGCCAGGCCGAGGCGCGCAGCGCGTGGCGCTGGGCGTCGGTGAAGCCGGAGGATTCGGCCATGCGCCGGGCGATCTCGACCATCGCTTTGGTCTGGCCGGCGAGGTGCGGATCAAACGTATTGAGAATGCGGCTACACAACTCAAGCGAGTGCTCGTAGCTGGTCTGCAGCTGGCGATTCGCCTCGTCGAGGGCCGCCCGCTGGAGTTCGAGGTCCCGCACCTGAGCGGCGAGGGCGGCGTTGGCGACGCTGAGCTGGTCGTTCAGCCGGCGCGTCTCGCCGCTGAGGCGTTCGTTCTCCTCGATCAGCTGGTAGCGGGAGAATGCGTTGCGGACGGTCGCGGTGAGTTCCTCGCGGAGCCAGGGCTTGGCGACGAAGCGGAAGATCTCTCCGCGGTTGATCGCGTCGACGATGGTCGGCAGCGAGAGGACCGCGGTGATGAGGATCCGGGAGGCGCGGGGGTTGAGCTTGCGGGACTCGATGAGGAAATCGAGACCCTGCATCTCCGGCATGCGCTGGTCGGAGAGGATCACGGCGAACTGCTGCGTGCGGAGCAGTTCCAGCGCCTTGAGCGGGCTTGAGCTCGTGACCACGTGGTACTTCTCCCGCTCCAGTGTCTCCTTGAGGGCGGCGAGTACGACCACCTCGTCGTCGACGATGAGGATGGGCGGGGGAGGGGCGTCGTGGGCGGGAGAGCTCATGGGAGTCGCAGCATTTGGGCGACGGCATCTGCCGCGTCTTGATCGTGGATGCCGGTGGGGAGGAAAAGGTCGACCTGGGCGCGCAGGCCGGCGCCGCGTTCGGCGGCGGGGAGGGTGAGGTTGAGGGCGATGCGCAGTCCTGGGTGATCGCGCCGGAGTTCCGCGAGGAAGACTCGCAGCGCGCCGTCCGCTTCGGGCTGGCGGATGAGGATGAAGTCGATGCGGGCCCCGTCCTCGCGGAGCTGGCGCTGGGCATGCTCGACGGTGGCGAGCGTCCGCACCTCCCACTCGCGGCTGCGCAGGGCTTCCACCAGTGGGCCCTCATCCGTCATGTCCCGCTCGAGGTAAAGTCCGCGCACCGCACGGGGGATGGCGGCGTCGCCCGGATCGCGCACGCCCGCGCGGTCGAGGTCGGCGAGGGGCAGCACCAGATGGAAGGTCGTGCCCTCGCCCGGCGTGCTGCTCACCGAGATGCTGCCGCCGCAGTCCTCGGCGAAGAGGCGGGCGTGGTAGAGGCCGAGACCCGCGCCGCGCGCACTCTCCTTGGTCGTGAAGAACGGATCGAAGATTCGACCGAGGTGGGCGGGCAGGATGCCGACGCCGTTGTCGGCGAAGGTCAGCTCGACGGCGGGCAGGGGGAGCGGAGGCGGATGAGGGTGGGCGGCGGCGGAGATCGCCTCGCCCGGTGCCAAGGCGCGCAGGGCGATGCGGATGTCTCCCGGCCCGCGCAGCGCATCGCGGGCATTCATGGCCAGATTTACGAGCGTCTGACGGAAGGCCGTTTCGTCGAGGTGCACGGGCCATGCCCCGTCCTCGCCGGGTCCGGTCAGCTGCGTGCCGCGCGGCAGGACGAGCTTCAGCAGATCAAGTTGGTCGCGCACGAGGCGCCCCAGGTTCAGGTAACTGCTCTCGCCTGCGGTGTCCGAGTTCAGCTCGAGGATCATGCGGACCAGGCGCTGGGCTTCGGCGGCATTTTCGCGGATGAGCGCGAGGCCGTCCCGGAGGGGATGGCGTACCGGCAGGGTGCTGTGGTAGAGCTCGCTGAGGGAAAAAATGCCGGTCAGCGCGCTCCCGAAGTCCTGGAGCAGCCCGCGGGTGAGGGTGGAAAGCGATTCCTTCCAGGAGCGGCTGCTCAAGCGGTCCTCGGCGATTTTTTGCCGGGTGATGTCGAGCCAGATGCCCTCGTAGCCAAGGAGCAGGCCGCTCGGCGAGCGCACGGCCTTGCGGATGTCGAGGAGGTAGACGTACGCGCCGGTCTGGGGGTTGAGCACGCGGTAGACCGACGAGAAGGGGCGTTCGGCGGCTGCGGCGCGTTCCAGCTCCGCGTGAAACGCCCGCTCATCCTGCTCGTGGATCAGCCGCAGCAGGGGCTGGCCGTTGCGGGCCAGCGGCTGCGGATCGAGCCCGAGCAGCGCCTCGAAGCCCGGGCCGATGAACGCGAAAGAGAAATCGGGCCTCTGGTGAAAAACCACCCCGGGGAACAGCGAGAGCATCTGCTCGAGCCGGGCTTCCACCGTCCGCAAACGCAGGAAAATGCGCGCGAAGTTCGCCGGATCCTGCTGGAGTTCGGCGAGGCCAGCGGAAGGCGACAGGCCGCCCGCCTCGCTTCCCGCGCCTTGCTCGGCAGGGGCGGGTGGTCGTGCGGGCTGCTCTCCGGGGAGATCGGGAGCCGTTGGGGCGGGGGAGGACATTCGATTCAGAGTGGCCGACGGTAGATTCCCGACGCCGACGCGACGCGGTGCAGGTGCGGCAGGTCACCGCTCAGGGTACGGGTCCGGCCCGTGATCAGATAGCCTCCGGGAACCAACCGACTGGCCAAGGGCTCCAGAAGTCCGTCAACCGTCTCCACCGGCGACTCCGCCGTGAGCGTGCGGCAGAGGATGACGTGGAAACGTTCGCGGAACGGGACTTCCCCGTCGATCCCGCTGAGGTCGCGGAACGTGATGTTCTCCTGGAGCCACGAGCGGACACGCACGCGGCCGGACTGCGGCCCGAACCCCCGCTCGAACCCCGCCGAGCGCTGCGTGGCGGGGACGCGTTGCAGCGCCTCCTCCGCGTACACGCCGATCCGCGCCCGCTGCAGCGCGCGGGGCGAGGGCTCCGTCGCCTCGATCCGCCACGGCCACGCGGGCTCCAGCGCAGCGAGCGCGGACTCCGTCGTTAGCGCAAGCGAGTACGCCTCCTCGCCGGTGCCACAGCCGATGCACCAAAGATTGCAGGTCAGCCAGCCCGCCGACCGGCGACGCGCGGCGAGTTCGGGGAAAACCACCCGGACGAGGAAGTCGAACTGCTCGGGATCGCGAAAGAATCCCTCGCTCGAGCCCGGCTCCGGTTCATCGGCCGCCCTGCGACCCGAGCTCCGGGGATCATCCTGCAGAAAACGCCAGTAGTCTCCGATCGACCCCACGCGCCCGCTGCGCGGAACCGCGGGGTAGGGTAGCAGACGGGACTCGGTGTCGTGATCCGACATGGGCTCAAACGCGACTATCGACCCGTTCACCCGCGAATGAAGATGCGTGCGGAAAAACCGGAATCACGCTCGTTCCTCGGGAGGGGCAAGAATTGCCGCCGCCGGCTCTCGCCGGCTTCGAATGGGAGAAACGGAACTGGGTATGTTTTTCCGTTATTCTTTATTAATCTATCAATCAACGAGATATAATGAAGACGAGGTGCGTGGCACGCGCATTGCAATCCGTGGCGCGCATGGTCGACCCGATCTTCCAGTCCACGAATTACCAGCTGGCGCGCACGCTGCTGGATGCGTCGGTGGTGCGTCAGTCGGCGATTGCGGCGAACGTCGCGAACGCGGAGACGCCGGGATATCGACGCCTCGATCTCGCTCCGGATTTTGCATCGGAGCTGCGGGCGCGGGTGTCCGCGGGAGCGGATCCGGCGGCCCTGCGTGAACTGAGTCCGAAGCTTTCGGAAGACTTGCATGCCCGGGCGGTGCGTCCGGACGGGAACTCGGTGGAGATCGAGGAGGAGTTGCTCGCGATGAACCGCAACGCGGTGGAGTACGATTTTCTGACCGAGTTGGTGAGTCGCAACATCAAGCAACTGCGTCTCGCGATCACGGGTCGTCCAGGCTGACCGCAGGGTGCCCTTACCGCCGTTTCATTCTGACCTTCGTTCATGAACCTCATCAGTGGCATCGACGTCTCCGCCGGGGCACTCAGCGCCCAACGTACGCGCCTCGACATCGTGGCGCAGAACATCGCCAACGCGCAGACCACGCGCGGACCGGATGGTCAGCCGTACCAACGCCGTCTGGTCACCTTCGAGAGCGAGTTGCTGCGCACGCAGGGACAGTCTGGGAACTCCCTTCAGGGTGTGCGGGTGTCGTCGATCGTGCCCGACACGTCGCGAGGGCAGCGGGTGTTCGACCCCCAGCATCCTGACGCCGGTCCCGATGGGATGGTGCAGTTGCCGAACGTGAACCTGGCCTACGAGATGGTGGATCTGATTACCGCCACGCGCGCCTACGAAGCCAACCTGAGCGTGGTCAAGAACGCGCGGCAGATGGCCGCCAAGGCGCTCGAGATCGGCCGCTGAGTTTCCCGCCATGTCGCCGCTTGGATCCGTCGGAGGAGTGGTTTCGCCGCTGGTCGCCCGTGTGAGTCACGGTGCGGCGGTGGACGCGCCGCTCGCCCCGTCCGCGCTGTCGCTCGGCGCTCCTCCCGCCGGCGCTCCCGGCTTCAGTTCGGTCTTGGGCAACCTGGTTTCCGCCGTCGATGCGAAGCAGGATCAGGCCCAGCAGGTGACCCGCAACGTGCTGCTGGGGCAGGGGGCGCAACTGCACGAGAGCGTGATCGCGATGCAGGAGGCGGGCGTGGCCTTCCAGCTCATGGTCGAAGTCCGCAACAAGCTCGTGGAGTCGTATCAGGAACTCATGCGGATGCCGGTGTAACCCTTTCCCCCACTTTTCCCCCTCATGCAATCTTTCCTCGGATCACTCGTTGCGCTCTGGCGCCAGCTGGGACTCAACCAGCGCGTTTCCCTGATCGTCGCCGCCCTCGCGGTGGTCGGCAGCCTCGGCGCCTTGGTCATCTGGTCGCGTCAGCCCGACTATCAGCTGCTGTACGGTCGCCTGTCCGACAAGGATGCGGCGCAGATCATCGGCAGCCTGCAGTCGCAGGGCGTCCCGCACCGCACGAGCAACGGCGGGGCGATGGTGTACGTGCCCGCCGATCAGGTCCACCGCCTGCGGATGGAGCTGGCGGGCAAGGGCCTCCCCAGCGGCGATGGGGTGGGTTTCGAGATCTTTGACAAGGGGCAGTTCGGCCTGTCGGACTTCGTCCAGCGGACGAACTACCTGCGGGCATTGCAGGGCGAACTCGCGCGCACCGTGAGCCAGCTGGATGGCGTGCGCAGCGCGCGCGTCATGATTGTCCAGCCGGAGAACCGTCTCCTGCTCACCGAGCAGGGCATCAAGCCAACGGCGTCCGTCTTCGTTGAACTGGCGGGTGGACGGTTGGAGACGGAGGCCGTGAACAGCATCCGCCATTTGGTCGCGAATGCCGTGCAGGGACTGCAGCCGGATCAGGTGGCCGTGGTTGACCAGAAGGGCCGGGTCCTCTCCGAGGGCCTGCGGCAGGATCCGATGCTGAGCACGGCGTCGTCACAGATGCGCTATCGGCAGCAGGTCGAGGATTACCTCGCGCGGAAAGTGGAGGGTCTCCTTTTGCCGGTGGTGGGTGCGGGGAATGCCGTCGTGAAGGTGTCGGCTGAGATCGAGACGGAGGCGACCACCACGACCGAGGAGCGTTATGATCCGGAAGGTCAGGTCGTGCGTTCCCAGATTGACACGGAAGACCGGGCCAACTCCTCCGAGCAACGCTCGGGCGGAACCGTCGGTGTCGCCGCCAACACGCCGGAGAAGCCCGGCGCAGCCGCCACGGACGCGGCTCGTCCGACGACGGTCACGGAGACCAATCGCAAGAATCGAACCACGAACTATGAGATCAACCGCTCGGTCACGAACGTCACCCGCCAGCCGGGCTCGGTGCGCCGGCTGACGGCCTCCGTGTTCATCGCGCGCCGCAAGGCGGCCACGCCAGCGGCGGACGCTGCCGCTGCCGCGCCCGCCGCGGCCCCCGCCGCGCGCACGGACGAGGAGTTGCAGGCGCTGCGGCAGATCGTGGTCAACGCGCTCGGCGTGCGGCCGGCCCCGGGGCAGACACTGGATTCGATGGTGAGCGTCCAGGAAGTGGAGTTTCAGACGGAGCCGGTGGCGGCGGTCACGTTGGAGCGGATTGAGAGCGCGACCCGCTTCCAGGGATGGGTGGAAGGTGCGCGCTCCTACCTTGCGGTGGCGCTGGCTCTCGCGGTGCTGGCTGTATTCTGGCGGATGCTGGGACGCCAGAAGCCGGAGGCGGTGCCGGTCGAGTTGCTGACCGCGGCCGCGCCGGAGCCAGGCCGCCCCCTCGGAGCGGGGGCCCTCACGCCGGAGTTGCTCAACGAGCTCATTCGCCAGAAGCCCGTCAACATCGGCACCGCACTGAAGGATTGGGTCGCGGTGCGGAAGAACTGATCCGGCGACCTCGACGTCCCCCACCATGTCCACCGTTCCTCCCCCCGCCGCTGACGGTCCGGTCGCGATCGACTACGCCAAGCTGACGCGCATGCAGAAGCTGGCGCTCTTTCTCATCGTGATCGGACCCGAGGCGGCCGCCGAGGTCCTGCGTTCGTTTGACGACGGGCAGATCGAACTGTTGTGCCGGGAGATGGGCGGGTTCCCGATGGTTCCCGATGCCGTGCGGCGACAGGTTCTGGAGGAGTTCACGCCGTTGATCGGGGAGAGCGTTTCCTCGAGTCTCGGCGGGCTCGATTTCGCGAAGCGGGCAGTGGAGAAGGTCCGGGGGGATCACCGCGCCACCTCGATCCTTGGACGTGCGGGCATGACGGATGGCGCGGCGAGCGCCGACGCCCTGCGCGACTTCGGCGAGATGGAGGGGCGCCAGATTTTCAACCTGTTGCGGTCAGAGCATCCGCAGACGATCGCCTTCGTCCTCTCGCACCTCACAAGCGCGAAGGCGGCCGAGGTCTTCGGGCTACTGCCCCCGGAGGTTCGTGAGGAAGTGATCGAACGCCTCGGGATCATCGATCGGACCTCCACCGCGCTGGTCGGCAAGATCGTCCGCAGTCTGGGGCGTCACTTTGAGTCCGGTCCGCGACCGACGTTGCAAGCCAGCGGAGGGGTCCGGGCAGTGGCGGACCTGCTGAACGGTTTGGACAAGGCCACGTCCAAGACGGTGCTGGCACGACTGGAGGAGCGGAACGCGACCTTGGGCGCGGCCGTGCGGCGCCGGCTGTTCAGCTTCGAAGACCTTTCCCGGCTCACGGCGACCGACCTGCAGCGCGTGCTCCGCGAAGTCGACTCCTCCAACCTCGCCCTCTCGCTCAAGGGGGCGAGCGACGGGCTCAAGGAGAAGGTCTTTGGTGCCATCTCCAAGCGTGCGGCCGAGAGCCTGCGCGACGAGATCGGGATGCTGGGTGCGGTGCGCCGCAAGGAAGTCGACGCCGCGCAGGATTCCGTCATCCAGGTCGTGCGCCGGTTGGAGGAAGAGGGTGCGGTCACCCTCGATGGTGATTCCGCGCAGACCCTTTCCTGAAAACGAGGAAGTGCGCATGCCCACCACGACTCTGGTTGCCTTCGATCGTCCGCTCGCCGGCGCGTTCCTGCCGGGACGCGATGGAGCGTGGCTCACCGAGAGCGCGCTCGCGGCCATCCGGGTCGAAGCCTACCAGAAAGGCAGCGACGCGGCGCGGGCCTTCGCGGATCAGCAGTTGGTCGATTTTCGGCGCGAAGTTCAGGATTTGCAGGCTGGCCTCCTCACGCGCCTTGCCGAGGTCGATGAGCGCATCACGGCTCAGCTCCAGACGGCGTTGCCGGCCCTCGCGGTCGAGATCGCCCGGCGTCTCCTCGCCGGCTACGAGCCCTCGCCCGAACGCGTGGTGGCCGTGTGCACGGAGGCGTTGGATCAACTCTACCCCGATACCGAGGCGCTCGAACTTCTGGTGAGTCCGGCGGATGCGGAGCGGCTCGCGCAGGTGGACGACGGATGGCAGACCCGTTATCCCGGCCTCCGGATCACGGCGGCATCATCGCTGCGTTCCGGGGATTGCCAGGTCCGGAGCCGCTTCGGTCTCACCGACGCACGACTCGACGCGAAGCTCGAGTCGCTGCGCCGTGAACTGGTGACGGAAACCCCCGCGAAGGCGTCATGACCACGGCGGCGATTCCCGATTTGATTGATGCGTTGCGTTCGCAGGTTCGGACCGCCCCAGCCGTCCGCCGGGTCGGCCGCGTGACCGCCGTCACGGGTCTGATCGTGGAGAGCGACGGCCCGAACGTGGGACTGGGGGAGCTCTGTGCACTGCGTTCGGCGCGGGGCGATCTGGATGAGTTGGCTGAGGTGGTGGGATTCCGCGGCCAGCGCGTGCTCCTAATGCCGCTCGGCGAGATGGCTGGGCTGCACGCCGGAGCCGAAGTGGTGGCGTGCGATCGGCCGCTCGTTCCGGTGGTGGGCCCGCAGTTGCTGGGACGTGTTCTCGATGCGCTCGGTCGTCCCATCGACGGCCTGGGCGCGATCGAGATGGCGCGTCCGGCGGCATCGGCGGGTCGGCCCCCGCATCCCCTGCGCCGCCGTCGCATTCTGGAGCCGTTCGTGACCGGCGTGCGTGCCATCGATGCCTTCACGCCGCTCGGACGTGGTCAGCGGGTGGGCCTCTTCGCCGGCTCGGGAGTCGGGAAGTCGACGCTGCTCTCGATGATCGCCCGGGGGGCGAAGGCGGATGTCGTCGTCATCGGCTTGGTCGGTGAGCGCGGCCGTGAACTCCGGGAGTTTCTCGAGAAGGACCTCGGCCCGGAAGGACTGGCCCGGGCGGTCGTGGTCTGCTCGACCAGCGACACGCCGGCGCCCCTGCGCCTGCGTGCCGCGGGC
>CAZEJZ010000077.1:0-9852 GCA_964512415.1 uncultured Opitutaceae bacterium | reverse complement strand
CCCGTCCGGAACGCGAGCCCCTCTGGTTTCCCGGCTCGTTCGAACTCCAACGCACAATCCTCCGCGACCGGATCGCTCCCTGCCTCGACGCCGCGCGACGGGTCGGCCTGCCCGTGATCTACGCCAACAACAGCAATCCCGGCGTGCGCGCTGACCGCAGCGAGTTCGGCGCCGTGCTTCGCCGCACGCACGGCCTGACCGATGACGAACGCTGGCAGCGCGAGTCACCGGAGGAGTTCCGCTTCAGCGCCTGCGTCGCCCCGCGTCCCGGCGACCACGTTTGCCCCAAGCTCTTCTACAGCGGCTTTCACGGAACGCACCTCGACACGCTGCTGCGGAATCTCCGCATCGAGACGCTCGTCGTCGTCGGCTTCGCCACGAACGCGTGCGTCCACACCACGCTCGCCGACGCCCTCTACCGCAACTACCGCGTGGTCCTGCTCCGCGACTGCACCCTCGGGATGGAGTGCGACGACACATACCGCGACCTCACGCTGACCCGCGCGTTCGTCCGATTCGTCGAGACCCACCTCGGCTTCACCGCCACCAGCGACGCCTTCCTCGAGGCGTGCCGGCGCCTCGGATGATGGGCCCCGGCGCCGCGGCGCCGGACTGCCCGGCCGGCGGGCGCGCGCGGCCCCTCAGCGGAACTTCTTCCGCATCGCGTCGATCCCCGGGATCACCGCCATCAGTCCGCGATGCTCCTCCTGGAAATTCTGGATCAGGGAGCGACCGTGCCGCCCCACGAGCACGGTCAGGAGATAGGCGTCGTGCCCGGGAGAGGTCACGGTCGGGTGGTAACCCCGCGTGAAGTAGAACGTGTCGCCTGACCGCGTGACGTAGGCCTGCGAAGCCCCGGAGCGGTCATAGATCAGCTGCGCCCCGAATCCAGACTCCGGGCGAAACCGGTAGTGGTACAGCTCCGCGAAGTCCGTCTCCTCCGGCGGGTTCTCCGTGTCGTGCTTGTGCGGCGGATACCCGGACCAGCAACCGCCGTCCGCATAGAGTTCACTCACGAGGAGATTTCCCACGCGACCCGCCTGCCTCTGGCCCAGCAAATGGACGATGCGACGCCGGGAGTGCGTCTCCAGCGAGCCCACCTCGACCGCCTCCACCTCCTCGGGCGCGACCCGGAACGGCCGCCGCACCTCGCGCGTCCGGCCGCCGACCACCGCCACCTCGGCCGGACCGTCCACCGCCACCACGGACACCGCCGCACCCAGCGGCACGTAGACAGTTTCAGCCGGACCACTCCACACGTCCGGACGCCGACCCACCCCGTCGAACCGCTCCGCGTTCACCGCGACATCACACCGACCGGAAAGCACCGCCACCGCGAGCTCACAGCCCGCCACCGAAACGGTCGCCCCCTCGCCGGTGGCGAGACGCAGCAACTGAAAATGAATCGAGGCCTCGCGCCCATCGAGCACCAGGCCGGAGAATGGATGCGCCGCGCGGATCATCTGATGATGCATGACGACCCCTGTGTCGCATGGCCGACCGCCCTGTGCAATGGCCGCCTGCGCCCGGGTAATTAACGTTCATCAAAAACCCCGGCCTCAAACCCCCTCCGAGGCCCCGTTTTCGGACTGTCTGATTTCTTCGTTTCCCACGCCCCGGTCAGGCTGTGGCTGGCTGAACCTCACAACCAAGAACGCCTACCTCCATGACGACTACCTCGTTTCCCCTCCCCTTCACCCCGGGCGCGCTCTGGCGCGGCCTGTTGGGTGTCGTGTTCCTGTGGCTCTCCGCCACGGGACTGCTGGCCCAGGCGGGCGGCTCCGGCAGCGTCGCCGGCCGCGTCCGCAACGTCGGCAACGACCGCTTCCTGAACAACGCCCGCGTGGTGATCGAAGGCACCGGCCGCGAGACCTTCACCAATGAATTCGGTGAGTACCGGTTCGATGACGTGCCCGCCGGCGAGCAGCGCGTCCGTGCAGGCTACACGGGCCTCGACAGCGAGGTCGCGGTGGTGACCGTGCAGCCGGGCCAGGCCGCCCGGCGCGACTTCAACCTTACGAGCCGCGAGCGCTACGGCGAGGAGAAGGCCGTCGCCCTCAATGAATTCGTGGTGCAAAGCAACCGTGAGTATGAGGGCAACGCGCTGGCGCTGAATGAACAGCGCTACTCGCCGAACGTGAAGGTCGTAGTCTCCGCCGATGCCTTCGGTGACATCAGCGAGGGCAATCCCGGCGAGTTCCTGAAGTACCTCCCCGGTCTCTCGGTCGACTACGTCGCCGCCGACGTCCGCACCGTCTCGGTGCGCGGCTTCGCCTCAAACTTCACCAACGTCTCGTGGGACGGCATGCGCCTGACCAGTTCGGCGTCCGGCTCAAACAACCGCATCTTCGAGTTCGAGCAGGTGTCGATCAACAACACCTCGCGCACCGAGGTGACGAAAGTCCCGACGCCCGACACGCCCGCCGATTCCCTCGGCGGCAGCATCAACTTCATCTCGAAGAACGCCTTCGAGCGCAAGGGAGCGCAGTTCAACTACCGCGCTTACCTGAACATGAACAGTGAGAACACGAAGCTCTCGAAGACACCCGGCCCGGCGAACAAGGAGACCTACAAGATCCTGCCGAACTTCGACTTCGACTACACGCTGCCGGTCAACGACCGCTTCGGCCTCGTCATCACGGGCCTCACCTCCAACCAGCACGTCGAGCAGCACCGCTGGCAGACCACGTGGAACTACGCGCAGGCGGGTGCGACCCCGACCAATCCCTACCTCCAGCAATGGCAGCTTCAGGACGGTCCGAAGACCACCAACCGCGCGTCCCTCGGCATCAAGGCCGACTATAAGCTGACGGACACGCAGACCTTCTCGATCGCCGCGCAGAACAACTACTACAAGACCTTCTTCGGCAATCGGAACATCAACTTCAACATCGGCACCACGGCCACGCCGACGCCGGCCACCGGCACGGCGCTGGCGTGGGGACCTGACTTCGTGCAGTCGGCCACCGGCCGCGCCTCGGTCACCCGCGGCAGCTCGTTCCGCGACAAGCTCGGCAACACCGCGGCGCTGAACCTCCGCTACAACTGGCGTTCCGGTGATTGGAACGTCGACGCCGGGGCCAACGCCGCCGTCTCCCGCACCTGGTACCGCGCCCTCAGCCGCGGCCACTTCGCCAACGTCGGCCAGCAACTGCAGAACGTCGCAATCGTCCGCGCCGAGCGCATCGCGTTCCCCGACATGGACTGGTCGGTGCGCGACGCCTCGGGCGCGGCGGTCGATCCGTATTCGCTCTCCGGGTATCGCCTGCTCACCGCGACGAACGATCCGCTCGACGGCAAGGCCAACGTGCGCAGCGCCTATGCGGACGTCACGCGCCATCTCGATGCCTTCTCGTTCCCGCTGTCCGTGAAGACCGGCTTCAACGTCCGCGAGGAAGGCCGCGACAACCGCCGCATCAGCGAAACGTACACGTATCTCGGGCCGGACGGCGTCGCGAACACGGCCGATGACGGGGCGGCTCCGTTCATCGACAAGCTGTACTCGGGCACCGCGCCCTATTTCAACGAGCCGGCCATCCAGTGGATCGATCCGTACCTCCTCGGCGCCCACTACGCAGCCAATCCGGCGCAGTGGCGCTTGGGCACGGGCACCAACCAGACCGGGGTCGAGGCGGAGACCAACCGGCGCACCAACTCGGAGAACATCACCGAGACCGTCACCGCGGGCTACGTGCAGTTCGACGCGAAGCTGATGAACAACCGTCTCCGCCTCGTGACCGGCGTGCGGTACGAACACACCAACGACAAGGGCGAAGGGCTGCTGACCAACCCGGACGCGGTCTTCCAGCGCAACGCCGACGGCTCCTATGTCGACGGCAACCCGGCCCTCGCCGGCATCCAGCGCGTCCGCCGCGTCGAGGCCGGCACCGCCGGCTCGCTGCAGGAGCTGAACTTCACCCGCGTCGAGCGCGGCTACAAGGCCTCGCGCCAGTACGACGGCTTCTACCCGAGCCTGCACCTCACCTACGAGTTCACGAACAACTTCCTCGCGCGCTTCGCCTACGCCAAGACGATCGGACGTCCGGACTACTCCAACATCATCCCCAACGCCGACATCAACGAGGACGACAACGATCCGAACGCACCCGGCACCATCTCCATCCGCAACACGGCCCTCAAGCCGTGGACCGCGGACAACTACGACTTGTCTCTCGAGTATTACTTCGACAAGGGGGGCATGATCTCCGGCGGCGCCTTCATGAAGAAGCTGTCGGGCTTCTGGGGTCAGCGCGGTGGCACGCTGTCCGCTGAACTGGCCGACGAACTCGGACTTGAGAGCCGCTATGTCGGCTGGACCGTCTCGACGCAGGTGAACGGCGGCGATGCGGAAATCTCCGGGACGGAGTTCAACCTCATCCGCCCGCTGCACTTCCTCCCGGGCTGGGGTCGCTACCTGACCCTGAAGGCGAACGGCACGGCGCTGCACCTTGCGGGCGACAACACCCCGGACTTCCGCGGCTTCATCTCGCGGGCCGGCAACGTAAGCCTGAGCTTCAGCCGCGCACCCGTCGTGCTGAACGTGAATGTCAACTACCGCGGACGCCAGAAGGGCACGAGCATCACAGCCCCGGCGGCGCAGACCGGCGCCCAGTACGGCACCACCACGGGCTTCTTCGAGTACTTCGCTCCGCGCGTGAACCTGGATGTCTCGGGCGAATACAAGCTCTCGAAGCGCTACAACGTCTTCTTCGCGGTGCGCAACGTGCTCAACAAGGAGCAGGTGATCGAGCGCTACAGCAGCGCATCACCCCGCTACGCGTACGGCTACCGCCACG
This sequence comes from uncultured Opitutaceae bacterium, assembly GCA_964512415.1. Lineage (GTDB taxonomy): Bacteria > Verrucomicrobiota > Verrucomicrobiia > Opitutales > Opitutaceae > UBA6669. Next base: position 5,056 of record CAZEJZ010000077.1, on the reverse strand, counting down.
AGGAGTTCGGCGTGAACTTCAGCCTCGGCATCAAGGGCCGCTTCTAACCGGCACCTTCCCGCACCGCCGCCACCGGCGGTGCGGGAGACGCCAAGGCGGGGAGGTCGGCCGCACCGGCATCCCCGCCTTTTTCATGGGCTCGTTCCAGCCCAAACCAGCCTACCCAGACAAGTCCCGCCCTGCTTCGCCCCGCAGCACCGCAGCCCTACCCCGCCGCACCGTCCCGCTCAATCCCCCTGCATTGATCATCGGTAGATTCAATCAGTCGGCTCGCGCTCATCCCTCTCTTCACCTCTGCTGAATCCGGCCGCCTCCGCCTGAGCCAACCGCGTTTTCCTCTTTCCCATGCCGACCTCGTCTCACCGCCCTCTGGCCAGCCGCGCGCTCCTCGCGGCGGTATTCCTGGCCTTGGTTGCCCCAATCTTGGTCCAGCACCCGGCAGAAGCCGCCGCCGTTCGCCCCTCGGAAAGCGCAAAGGCCGCGTCCTCCGCGGGCAGCAAGGTCGGCGCTGCCACCTCCGCCGTCCACTCCGCGGCGATGCCGTCCACGAGCCCGTCCCCGTCAGCGGGTTTCGTGGCCCTGCGCACGTGGGAAGATGTACCGGCGTTTCTGGCCGCGCTTGCGACACCTGCCATTCCGCCCCGTGATTTTCCGATCACGGACTTCGGCGCCCATCCGGACGAGGATGCGACCCGCGCGATCCAGCAGGCGATTGCCGCCTGCCACGCCGCGGGAGGAGGACGCGTGGTCGTACCGGCGGGCACGTGGCTGACCGGGGCGATCCGACTGCGCAGCCGCGTCGGACTCCACGTGGCCGAAGGCGCGACGCTTCGATTCACCTTCAACCTAGCGGACTACCCCATCGTCCTCACCCGCTGGGAAGGCGTCGAGTGCTGGAACTACTCACCCTTCATCTACGCCCTCGATGAAGAAGACATCGCCGTGACTGGCACCGGAACGCTCGATGGCGGGGCCACCTGGGACACCTGGTGGGCTTGGAACCGAAAGGCCGACGGATCGGTGCGGCAGAAGGCGGCGCGCGACCGCCTCTTCGCGTTGGCGGAGCGCGGGGTGCCGGTGGACGAACGACGCTTTGGCGAAGGTGACTACCTGCGGCCCAATTTCATCCAGACCTACCGCTGCCGCCGGGTGCTGATCGAGGGCGTCACGATCGTGCGCTCGCCGATGTGGGAGGTCCACCCGGTGCTGTCGGACAACGTCATCGTGCGCGGCCTGCGCATCTCGAGCCACGGACCCAACAACGACGGCTGCGATCCCGAGTCTTCACGCAACGTCCTCATCGAGGACTGCGTCTTTGATACCGGAGACGATTGCATCGCGATCAAGTCCGGGCGCAACGCCGACGGTCGCCGCCTCGCGATGCCGACCGAGAATCTGCTGATCCGTCGTTGCGAAATTAAAGACGGTCACGGCGGCGTGGTGCTCGGAAGCGAGTGTTCCGGCGGCATTCGCAACGTCTTCGTCGAGCACTGCCGCATGGACAGCCCTAACCTCGACCGCGCGCTGCGCTTCAAGAACAACGCGGTCCGGGGTGGCCTGCTGGAGAACGTGCACCTCCGGGACATCGACATCGGCCGAGTGGCCGAGGCGGTCGTGACGATCGATTTTCTCTACGAGGAAGGCAGCCAGGGCGACTTCACCCCGATCGTCCGCCACGTCTCGCTGGAGCGCGTGCGAAGCCGCAGCAGCCCGCGCGTCCTTTTCGTCCGCGGCTATGCCGGCGCCGTAATTGATGACCTGCAGATCCGCGACAGCCGCTTCGAAGGCCTGACGGCCAGCGACGTCGTGGAGCACGCGGGGCGAATCAGCTGGGAACGCGTCACCCTCATCCCCGCGAGTGCTCCCCGCAGTCGGAATTCGGTACCTCCGCCCACGGCGGTGCCGAAACCCGCCTCGTGAGTTCCCTCCTCGCGCAACGCCGGGTACGCGGACCGCGCGGGACCTCCGGAAATCTCCGAACTCAAGGTCCGACGGCGTAGCGAGCCGTCGCGTCGGACGAGTCCAAGCGCGCAACCGGGCGGTCGACTCGATCCGGCAACTCGCCGCGGGCGAACGCCTGTCGCAGCCGAGCCTCGGCCTCCGGAGCGCAGAGGACGTCGCCGGCGACGCCCGCTAACTGGCGGACCTCGATCGGTCCGGGCGCCGGGGTGATGGCGGAGGCTGCGTGGATCCGCTCGATGAGCGACGTATGAGCGAGGGCGAGCTCCGGGCCGCAGACGAAGACGGACGCATCCGTCAGGCGTCGCAGCACGGCATCCATCATCGCCGCCCGATTCGCCTGCGCATCGACGAGCGGCCGACGCTCACGGAGCCCGTCGCGTCGCTCGAGGCGCCACTCGCGCTCGTGCAGCCACGTGAGGGTGCCAGTGGAACCCTCGATGATGATCTCAGGCTCGTGCGTCGAAGCGCAGGCGTGGCTGGCGCCGAACCAGAAGGTTACGTCCTCCGGGCTGACCGCGCGGACCACCCCGGTGTCGAACGTTTCGATGGCGTGGGTGCGCCAGAGCACCGCCTCCACTTCCGCGAGTCCCGCCGCCTCGGCGGCCCGCGGACCGGCGAGAAAGAGTCCGAGGGTAACGAAGTGCGCGAAGGCGTTGCTCAGGACCGAATCGAGCACCGGCGCCCCATCGGCGGCCATGCGCCCGGCCCAGCGGTTGCGCTGGAAGTACGCGGTCGGCCGTGGCCAGAGTCCCAGAAAGCGGACCCGCTCGATGCGACCGATGCACCCATCCAGCAAGCGCCGCTTCACCGCGTGCACCTCCGGATTGTACAAATCCTGGAAACCCACCGCGACGAAACGTCCGGACGCGGCGCGCTCCGCGGCCGCAATCGCCTGAACCTCTCGCACCGATGCGGCCAGCGGCTTTTCGACGAGCACGCTCAAGCCCGCAGCAAGCGCAGCCACCGTCATCCGCTCATGCCACGCAATTCCCGTCGGGATCAGACACAGGTCGGCGCCCGCCGCCTCGTGCCTCAGCAGACTCTCATAGTCCGGGTAGATCCTGCAGCCCTCGCGCTCCAGCTGGGCAACCTCCGAGGCCTCCTCGGCGGGGTTGATCACCGCGGCGGCGACGAGTTCCAGACCCAGCGGACGAGCCGCCCGGGCCAGTCCGAGATGAATCCGCCCATAGCCGGAGATACCGATGAGAATCGCACGAGGCACGCCCCGCGGACGCTAGGTCGACACCGTCGCCCCTCCATTCCCATGAATCCGGACAGTCCGAGCCGGATCCCAGGCGCGAGGACGCCTCGCCAACTGCCGCGTCTCCCGCGACCGTCGGCGTCACAGTCTTCACCGGATCCGGCATGGGTGGGCGCTCCTCCCGCCCCCGTAACACTGTCTGAGGTAAGCCGACCCGCGCCGGCAACCCGCGCACGAGCCTTCACCTACCAGCGGCCCGTCAGCCCGAGCCGCCAGGCCCGTGGCGAGCCCGGGAGGATGTTGGCGTTGTTGTGGGCGGACGCGAAGTACCGGCGATCGAATAGATTCTCGACGTTCAGCTGGAGACGCACCTCGCGGCGGATCGCCCAGTACATGGCACCGTCGAAGCGTACGAAGCCCGGCACGGTCACGAGGTTGTCGGTGGACGTGAAGAAGTCGCTGCGGTACACCATTCCGACCCCGAAACCGAGGCGGCGACTTGGGTCCCAGCGGGTCCATGTCGAACCGCTGTGCCGCGGCAGTTGGGCGAGCCGCGCCCCGGATCGCGCGGCGGCCGACTGGGTGGCGCTGAGGCTCCCCTCCTGCAAGCCGTAGCCGGCCGACACGCTCCAGCGTTCGGAGAGCCGTCCAACCAGGCCCAATTCCACGCCCGAGGAGCGTTGGCCGTTGACGAGGAGGGAACGCGCGGCGTCCAGCGGATCCGGCACGACCACGCGGCTGCGATCGAGTCGGTAGATCGCCGCAGACAGCGCGAGATCCGGACGCACATCCCACTTGGCCCCGAGCTCGTAATTGCGAAACACTTCAGGCTCGAGAGCCTGGGTGGTCGGCGTGAGCGACGCCAGTTGCTCGCCGGCACGCGGCGCATGAGACACGCTGTGGCTCACGTAGACCGCGGCAGACTCGGTCGGTTTGTAGATCAAGCCCGCACGCGGCGCGATCAGGGAGTCCCGGGTCCGCAGCAAGGTACCCGCCCCGCGGCGGTCGCGCAGCGTCACGGCCAGCCGCTCCAACCGCACCCCGGCCAAGGCGTGCCACGGCCCGGCGAGGTGGGCCTGATCCTGCGCGTAGACGGCGACGGACTTGGCCACGCTGTCGAGGTTCGCGTCGGACGCGGCGAACCGGAACGCAAGCGGGAGGGAGATCGTGGGAGCACGGACCGGGGCGCGAACGGAGGTGACGTTCTCACCGACCGACGTGAAGTACCCCGTCTGCCGCCGGTTGTCGGTGTCCTGCCGGGAAAGTTCGATCCCCGCGACGAAGAGGTGCGCGCCGCCCAGCCAGTCATTCGGGAGCACCACGTCGGTCTGGTGGAAGACATTCTCGCGCTGCGTGGCCTGGTTGTACGCCAGCAGCGCGACCTCGGCGCCGGAGGCGGTGGTGGCCCCAGGGTACACGTTTTGGTAGAACTTGGCGTAGTCCGCGATGCGCGTATGGCTGCGGAGGAGCAACCCGCGCCCAAAGTCGTGCTCCACCGTGCCGAAGGCGGTGTTCACGCGGGCGTCGACCGGGCTCCGGGTCGGGTCTCCGAAGAACATCTCCGGCGCGGTCGTCAGCGGGCGTCCGCCGAACGAGCTCACCCCGCGATCCGCGACGCGTTGATCGCGGAAGTGTTCGAAACCGCCGAGCAGGACCGTGCGGGCGCCCAGCACTTGGCGAAAGGTCGGATTCACGCCCCAGCGCCGCAAGCTCACGCCCTCCCGGAAACTCCCGGAGTCCTCCTGCACCCCCGTAAGGCGGACCGCCCCGCCGTTCCCCAGAGCCCGGCCCAGATCGAACGTCCCGCGGAAGCCGCCCCAGGACCCCGTCTGCACCGTGAACTCCCGCGTGGCTCCGCCCCGCGCCATCCGCGTCACCCGATTCAGCACGCCC
>CAZEJZ010000076.1:0-9914 GCA_964512415.1 uncultured Opitutaceae bacterium | reverse complement strand
GGCTCCGGAAAGTCGGCGGACAATTACCGGGTCATGGGCGAGGTGACGGGTGGCTGCCTCGAAATCAAGACGAGCGGACGGTACACCTATGAGATGGGCCGGGCGCTCGCGGCGTCGCGGGACCCGGGTGACCAATCTCTCTGGCGGGACTGGCATCGCTTCACCCGCGAGTTGGCGCTGCAGGGAGCCTTCAGTGCGGATGAGACGGAGCGGCGCATGGCGCGGACCTTCATCAGCGACGCCCTGCGCATCGAGGGCGCGGCGGATCAGGCGCCTTTCGCGACGCCGGCGGCGACGCGGGCCGCGTTGGAGACGTTGACGCCGAATCCCGAGCACATGTTTTGGTTCGAGTACAACTTCCTCTTCGTCCTCGCGGCCGGGGGAAGAGCGGAGAAGGCGGCGCTGGGCGATCATTCGGTGGCGGGCTACGCGCAGCGGGCCCGTTTCTACGCGATCAGCCCGGAGGGCAGGTTGAACTACGCCCGCAACGTCGCCTCTTACCTCATCTTCCTCGCGGAATCCACGGGTCTGGCGGCGGCGGACCGTTGCGCGGCGGCGCGTCGGGTGCTGGAGGACTATGCCACGCTCGACGAGTTCCTCGGCGACATCGGCCGCTGAGGGAGACTCAGCCCGGGATCAGCGCGGCGAATGCGCCGCTGAATACTTGGCAGAGCACCGCGCCGACCGGCACCATGGCGAAGCCCCAGAGCAGCAACTGACGGAAGAGCCGCCGTGAGTCCTCGCCGGCGGGCAGCGCGGCGAGGCAGAGCGCGCCGATGGTGGAGAGCGGTGACACGTCGACGAGGGCGGCGCCGACGTTGATGCTCAGGGCGAGCTCGGCCGGACTGCCGCCGCCGAGCTTGGCGGCGAGTGCGCCCACGGTCGGGAGAAACGCCGGATAGACCACGCCGGACGTCGAGCTGTAGGTGGAGATCAGGCCCGTGACGAACGCGAGGACGCCGTTGGCCAGACCCGGCGTCGCGAGACGGGCGAGCAAGTCCGTCATGAGATCCATGCCGCCGCTCCTTTCGAGCACGGCGACCAGCAGGCTCACGCCGGAGACCGTCAGCAGGACGGACCACGGAATCGAACGCAGGGCGCGCCCGTCCTCGATCGCGCCGCCGAGGATGAGCGCTGCGGCGGCCGCGAAGGCGGAAAGGCCGAGCGGGGCGCGCAGGGCCACGACGGCGGTGATCCATACCCCTAGGACCGCGAGGGTTATTCCGTGGACGCGCGTGAAACGCTCGACCGTGTTTGGCGCGACCGTGTCATCGCTGGGGCTGGCCGCTGCGGGGCGAACGGCGGGCCCGCGAAACAGCAGGGCGGCAGCGCCGGCGACCGCTGCGTGGGCGGTGAAGTTGGCGAGGAAGACGGCCCAGCCTGCTCCGGTGATGCCCGCCTTGAGCATCTGGGCCTCGACGATCACGCCGACCGCGCTGAAAGGGGAGAGATTACCCGCGTTGGCGCCATTGCTGACCATGAGGGCCATGAGGAACGGACGCACGCCGGCGGTTGCTCCGGCGCGGAGCGCGAGGGGGGCGAGCAAGGCCGTGGCCGCGATGGCACCGGGCCCGGCGGCGGCGAGCATGGCGGCGAGGACAAAGAACAGCAGCGGGAGGCGCCCCGACCCTCCGCCCCAGGCGGCGACGGCCCGCGCGGCCACGCGCTGCAGCGTTCCGTTCTCCTGCGCGATGCCGAAGAGCAGCGTCACGCCGGCCAACGTGAGAAACAGCGAGGACGGGAAGAGCGCGAGCACCGCATCGGGCCTCCCTGCGGCACCGAGCAGCGCGAGCCCGCCGGCAAGGGCAATCGCGAGCACGCCCAGATTGATCCGCGACGTCAGGCTCACGCCGATGACGACCAGCAGGGCAAGCAGCGACGCGGTGGCGGGATTCATCCGCGGAACGGGGGGAGCAAGTGCTTTTGAATCTTCCCCAGCGCGGTGCGGGGCAGCGCCGCGACGCGGACGAAGCCGCGCGGGATCTTGAACGAGGCCAGCTGCGTGCGCAGGTGCTGCGTCGCGCGCGCGGCATCGAAGTCGTCGCCCGCGACAACGTAGGCCACCGGCACCTCGCCGCGCACCGGATCCGCCACGCCCACCACGACCGCCTCCTTCACGCCCGGCTGTTCGAGGATGAGTTCCTCAATCTCGCGGGGATAAAGATTGAACCCGCCGGAAATGATCAGATCGCTGCGCCGCCCCTGCAGCGTGATGTACCCGTCGGCGGCGCGGACCCCGATGTCGCCGGTCCGGAACCAGCCCTCGCGCCATGCGGCGGCCGTGGCGTCGGGTCGCTGCCAGTAACCCGCGCAGACGTTGGGTCCGCGGACCCAGAGCTCGCCCGTGGTGCCGTCAGCGACCGGCACCCCGGCGTCGTCGCGGATCTCGACTTCCACGTGCGCGAAGGGTCGTCCGACCGTGCCGGGCCGCCTCTCCCCGTGGTAGGGATTACCCACGTTCATCAGCGTCTCGGTCATTCCGTAGCGCTCGAGGATGACCGAGCCGAAGAGCGCGCGGAAGCGCTCGTGGATCTCGGCCGGAAGCGGGGCGGAGCCGGACACAGCGAGGCGGAGCCGCTGGCCGATCGCTTGCGCGCGCGCGGGCGGCACCTCCAGCAGGCGTACGAACATCGCCGGCACGCCGAAGAATACGGTGGGCTGGTACTCCTCGAACCAACCCGGGGCTTGAGTGTGCTCGAAGCGCTCGGTCAGCCGCAGGTGGCAGCCGCTGAGCAGCCAGCAGTGGACGGCGTTGGCGAGACCGTGGACATGGAACAGCGGCAGCGTGCAGAGGAGCCGGTCGGCGGCCGTGAATTCCCAAGCGCGGACGAGCTCGCGTCCGTTGGCGAGGAAGTTCCCCTGCGTGAGCACGGCACCCTTGGCGGCGCCGGTGGTGCCCGACGTGTAGATCAACGCCAGCGGCGTGGCGTCTTCGGTCGGGGCGGCCGGAAGCGCCGCGGCCCCTGCACGGTCGGTGGAATCGGTGAACCAAGTGGCAGCGTCCTCGACGAGCCAGACGTCCACGCCGGCCGGCAGGTGGGCGGCGAGGTCGCGGGTGGTGACCACGGCGCGCGGGGCGGCGTCGCTGATGATGTGGCGCAGTTCGCGCTCGCGGTAGAGAACGTTCGTGGGGACCAGGATGATTCCGGTCTTCAGCGCCGCGAGCCAGAGGTCGATGATCTCCGGCCGGTTCGCGAGGAAGAACCCGAGGCGGTCGCCCGGTCGCAGGCCCCGCTGCCGGAGGGCGGTGGCGAGCCGGGTGCTGCGGTCGTCGAGTTCGCGGAACGTGAGGCGCGTCGCGGTGCCGTCGGGCGCGGAAAACTCAAGCGCGGGCGCGTGGGCTCGTTCGGACAGGGTGCGCTGCAGCGCGGAGAGCAGGGACATGGGGCTACAGCCGCGGAACCGCCTCGTCGATCGGGGCGGTCGGGGCCGGCACCAACGTCAGACCGGAGCGCTCCGCGATGACGAGCGGAAAATCGAGCAGAGGCACCCCCGTGAGCACGGTATCGGCGCCGGAACGGCGGCTGGAAACCGCGTGGACGGAGCCATCGAGCAGGTTGATCAGCACCGGCTCGCCGAAGTGCCGGCCCCGCACCGTCAGATCCACCGTCGCCGGCCGCGGCGTGTACTCCTGCGGTTGCCACGGGAGCCAATAGGCCACGATCACGGCGCCGTCGGCGCGACGGTAGGCGGCGGTCAGTGGCACGGACGGGTAGGCGTCGTCGATGGCGATGCCGCGGAACTGGCCCTCGGTGCGCACGCTGACGGTGGGACGCTCGGCGACCGGGATGGGCGTGTAGCTTCCGTCGATCACCGCGCACAGGTTCCGATAGGCATAGTAGCCCGGCTTGGGCTGCAGGTCCGGGTTGGAGAGCAGGCACTTCTCGTTGACCCCGACCCCGCGGACCCGGCGGCCGGTGGGCTCGGCGGGAAAGCCGAGGATTTGATCGACCGGCTTGAGCTCGGGGCGGGCCTGGCGGGCCGAACGATCGCCGCCGTCGAAGAGCTTGAAGTAATTGCTCAGGGACGCGCGCATGTAGAACGTGTCGATGAACGCCTGGCGCAGCAGCCACTTGGCCTGAGCGATCTCGCCCCACGGACTGGTCCCGCGGAAGTCCTTGGTGCTGCTGGCCGAGCCGTAGCCGCATTCGCCCTGCCAGAGCTCGAGGCCCGCCTTGTGGGCGTTGAGGGCGGCCCACGTCTCGTCGGCGAGATAGATTCGCGCCTCCGGCAGGTTCGCGTAATTGTGGAAGGAGACGATGTCGACGAGGCGCGCGGTGTCCTCGGCGAGGAATCCCGCGATGAACTTTGCGTCGATCCCCGCGAGTGAGCCGGCGATGATCCGTGCGGTCGGCAGGCGTCGGCGGATGACCTCGGAGGTGACGCGGACGAGGCGCCCGTAGTCGGAGGCGTTCGGCTTGGCGCCCCAGTAGGCGTAGTGGTTGGGCTCGTTCCAGATTTCCCAGTGCGAAACCCGGTCGCCGAACTTGGCGAGGGCGGCTTCGACGAACGCGAGCCATGCCCGCGTCGCGGCCTCGTTGAGGATCGGCGGCGCGGGCTTCACGCCGTAGATCAGCCGCCAGTTGGCATCGGGGTTCGGAATCGCCTCGGAATACAGCTTGTTGCCCCCGGTCAGGCAGAGGAACGGCCGTACCCCGGCGCGCAGCGAGGCCTCGATCATGGCCTCCGCGTCGCGGAAGTCGTAGCGGCCCTTCTCGGACTCGATGCGATTCCAGTTGAGCAGCAGGCGCGTCCATTTGACCCCGATGCCGCCGGCGCGATCGAGCAGGTCGAGCCGCTCGTCGTCGCCCGCCTGAATGCCCCACGGCGATGCAGCGATGTCGCGCGATGCCCGGGGCTCTACGTAGCCGAGCGGGGCCGCGTCGGCGGCCGCGCCGGCGAGGAGGATGCCGGTGACGAGGAGAGCGAGGGGGCGAAGCCCGGGAGTGCGGCGCGACATGGACTCAGAAGCGGGTGGTGAGGCTGAACCGAACGCTTCGCAGGTCGCCCTTGCTCTGCAAGCCCTCGTAGTAGCGGAGGTCGCGGGCATTGCGCATCGTTGCGCTGAGCGACACGGGGCGCCCCCACGCCTTGAAGGCGTAGCCGGCGCCGAAGTCGACGCGGGTGTAGCCGGGCATCCAGTTTTGGACGAGGCCGGTGGTGCCGTTGATGCTGTCCGCGCGGAAGCCGTCGACCCAGACGATGCTGTTGGTGACGAAGACTCCCTTGAAGTTGCCGGAGCGGAACGTGTAGCGGTGGAAGATGCTGCCGTTCGAGCGCGGCCGTCCGGTGATCGGGCCGCCGTTGCGGATCGGATTGTCGGGTGCGACCAGGCTCGTGTTCACGTAGGCGAAGGTGCCCGCGAGCTGGTAACCCGGGATCGGGCGGAGCAGGACCTGAGCCTCGTAGCCCTTGGATTCCTCGCCATTGTCCTGGACGTAGCGGCCGCCGCTCGGCAGGAAGCCCAGCACCGCGATGATCTCGCTGTCGGAGAGCTGCCGGCGGGAGTTGGTGCGGTTGAGCTCGAAGACGGCGGCTTCGACGGAGACGCGGTTCTCGAGGAGATCCAGCTTCACGCCCGCCTCGAGGCTTTCGCCGGATTCCGGCTTGGTGAGGAGATTTCCGTAGACGTCGGTGCCGGTGGGCACGCCGGAGAAGGACGTGCTGCTGGACGTATAGAGGGAGAGGAACGGGCGTGGGCGGAAGAGCAGGCCGAACGTCTCGGAATTCGCGCTCTCGGAGGGCAGCGCTTGCGGGGCGATCGTGGCGATCGACGTGCCGGTGAGGGCGGAGTTGCGGCCCTCGTCATGCCGGACACCGAGCAGCGCGTGCCAGCGACCGTCCTCGGTGCTGAGGACGTTCGTGAACGAGGCGGCGTTGCGGGTGAGCTTCTGGTCCACGTAGGAGTTCGGGCTCGTGTAGCGGTTCAGATCCAGCATCTGGTCCCAGGCCGGCTGGTAGCTGTCGGGCGGAAGCGCGCCGCTGAGCGACGTCGGAAACTTGTAGCGGGTGAGCGCGTTCGGGTTGGTCGAGACGGCGGCTCCCAGCGCGGTGCTTGTCGTGTTCGGCGTGTCGGCGCGGTCGCGCCAGTTGTGGGATTCGATGCGTTCGACACCGAGGATCGATTCGTGCTTCAGGCCCCAGTAGCGGAACGCGCCGCGGAAGTCGGCCTGGTAGGTCCAGATGTCCCAGAGCTCGTCGTCGCGGGTCGCGCCCCAGCGGATTTCGTCGGGTACGACGTTCCCGACCACGTTGCCGAGGGTGGGGTTGAGGAAACGCGTGATGATCGTGCTCGCGTTGCTGGAGAGGCGTTGGTCGCGGCGGTCGCTCTTGGACCAGCCCGTGTAGGCGCGGAACGAGAAGGTCGGATTGAACTGGTGCTGCAGATCGGCGCCGACCCGGTAGGTCTCCTGATTGCGGGTGTTGTTGGGTCCGAAAGGATTGAAGTCCCATGGCACGATGGATTCCGGCACGTAGCCGACGGCGTTGGCGGTGGCGCTGGTGGCGGTGGCGGTGGTGGGAACGCGGTAGCCCGGAATGGCGATGGCGACCACGCCGTCGTAGTCGATCGACTCGGCGCGGGCGTTGAGGACGGTGTTGGCGCTCAGCTTGTAGGCGGCGGCGACGTAGCCGACCTTGCGTTTGCTGCCTTCCCACGGGCGCCAGCTGTCGGTTGACTGGAGGGCGCCGACGGCGCGGACCGCCAGCTTGCGGGTGAGGTTGCGCGAGAAGTCCGCCTCGAGTCGCTGGTAGTTCCACGAACCGAGGGTGAGCTTGATGCTGCCCTGGTCGGTGCGCCGCGGGCGCTTGGAGATCTGGTTGATCATGCCGCCCGGTTCGGAGACGCCGGCGAGCAGCGAGCTGGGTCCGCGCAGCACTTCGATGCGGTCGACCGAGGCGCTGTCGCTGATCATGCCGGCGAAGCCCTCGCGCACGCCGTCGCGGTAGTGGCGGTTCTGGCGCATGCCGCGCACGGTGAAGGTATTGTTGTCGAAGACCGCATCCTGCTTTCCCTGGGAAGTCACGCCGGTCATGTACGCCGCCGCGTCGGCCATGGTGTCGGCGCCGATGTCGGCGAGGAACTCGCTGGTGAGCACCTGGACGGAGCGGGGGAGGTTGCGGATGGCGACGTTGGTGCGCGTGCCGGACATCGAGCTCGCGGCGGTCCAGCCCTCCTCGCCGTCGGACAGGACGGTGAATTGCGGGAGTTCGACCGTCGACTCCTCGGCCGGGGCCGGAGTGACGGGGACCGGGCGGACGGCCTGGGCGCTGCCGGCGGAGGGAAGGGTGAGGCCGGCGAGCAGGAGCAGCGCGGCGGGGAGGGACGGACGGGGAGACGGTTTCATGGTGTACGGGAACGGACCCGGAGGATCCGGGAGTCAGGGTAAGGTGTACGTGATGCCGCTCCCGCCGGCTTCGCCACCAAAGGTTTGTGCAAGCGTTGCAGGCAGCGGCCCCAGAAAAAGCTCGCGCGGGCGAGCGCGGCGGGGCGACGGTGGGGCCATGCCTGCGGCCGCATCCCCTCGTTCGCCGACGCTGGCGACGCTGGCGGCGTCGCTCGGCGTTTCCCCCGCGACGGTCTCGCGGGCGCTGGCGGGGAGTCCGTTGCTCGCGCCAGCCACGGTGCGCCGCGTCCGGGCCGCGGCCCGGGCGGCGGGCTATCGGCGCAATCCGCTGGTCAGTGACGTGATGCGTCGGCTGCGGGTGGGAGCGCGGGCGCAGCTGAAAGGCACGCTTGCTTACCTTGTTTTCGGGGCGTCGCGCGATGAGTGGGAGCGGCACCTGACGTACGTTGGGTTCCTTGGGGGAGCGAAGGCGCGGGCGGAGGAATTCGGCTACCGGCTGGAGCGTCTCTGGGCGGACGCGCCCGGGCTGACGGGAGCGCGCCTGACGGACATCCTGCTGGCGCGGGGCATCGCCGGCGTGCTGGTCGGACCCACCCCGGGCCTGCCGGTGGCGCCGCAGCTCGACTGGAGCCGCTTCGCCGCGGTGAAGATCGGCGTGCCTTTTCCCGATGTGCCCTTGCCGTGCGCCGTCTCGCATCATTTCCGCGGCATGCAGCGTGTGATCGCCGAGCTCGGCGTCCGCGGTTACCGCCGATTGGGGCTGGTGCTGCAGGAGCATCAGAATCGCAAGACGGCGGGGATGTGGATGGCGCCCCTGACCCAGCATCTCCGCGACATCGCGGCCCGGGATCGCGTCGAGCCCCTCCTGCTGTCGCGCTGGAGCGAAGCGGATTTCGCCAAGTGGTACCGCCAGTGGCGGCCCGATGCCATCATCGGCCTGCGTTCGGAGTTGGTCGTCTGGCTGCGGCGGCTGGGCCGGCGCGTTCCGGACGAGGTGGGTTTCGTGCACCTTGATCGCTGCACCGAGCTGGGCGGGCATGCCGGTCTCGATCAGCGGGCGCGGGAGATCGGCGCCGCCGCCATCGACCTGCTGTCGCAGCGCTTGCTGGCGAACGAGGTGGGCCTGCCGACGCTGGCGCAGCAGCTCCTGATCGAGAGCGTGTGGTCGGATGGCGACACGCTGCGGCGGCTGCCCGTCGACTGACTTTCCCATGAAAGCTTTGTTTCCCCTCGTTCTGGCCGTGGCCACGACCCTTGGATTCTTCGCGGTGACCGCCCGCGGTGCGGACGCGGCCATCCCCGCAGGTGTGGGGGTGCAGCCCGACGTCGCCTACCTGGGATCCGACCGGCCGCAGCGTCTCGACCTCTACCTACCGGCGGACCGGTCGCGTCCGGTGGCGGCGGTCGTCTGGGTTCACGGGGGAGGCTGGATGAACGGCGACCGGGCGCGCGCCCGCGAAAAGAACATCGGTTACACGCTCGCAAGTTGGGGTTACGCGGTGGCCAGCATCAGCTACACGCTTGGGAAGGGAGCGTGGCCGGGCAATCTGCACGACGTGAAGAACGCGGTGCGTTTCCTCCGGGTCCACGGCGCGCAGTACGGGATCGATCCGGATCGTCTCGCCGTCGCGGGGGGATCGGCCGGAGGTCATCTTGCCCTGCTCGCGGGATTCACGGCCGGCAAGGACTGGGAGCCGACGGCTCCCTACCCGGGCGTTTCCAACGCGGTCCGTGCCATCATCGACTTCTATGGACCGACCCATCACCTGACCCGCGTGAAGGCGGATAAGCAGGGCCGGGCGACCACCGAGCGGCATATGGGAAATGCCGTCGAGGTGTTTGCGGGCGGCGATCCGACCAACCTCGCCGCACTGGAGGCGTCGTCACCCGTCACCCACGTCGCGCCCGGCGTTCCGCCGGTGTTCATCGCCCACGGACTCGCGGATGCCACGGTGTACCATGGTCAGTCTACCGAGCTGGCGGAAGCGCTGACCAAGGCGGGCGTTCCCCACGAGATCCTGCTCCTGCCGGGGGTCGGGCATACCTTCGACCTCGACACGTGGAACGACCGGCCGCTCGGTCACGACCTGCGCACGCCGGTCAGGCGGTTTCTCGACCGCTGGCTGACGCCCCGCTGACCCCGTCGATGCCCCGGTACGAGAACCACAGGATGGCGGCCGCGAGCGGGTGCAGGAAGGCGCACGCGGTCAGCAAAGCCGGGTAGCCGAAGGCGGAGACCAGTGAGCCGGCGGCGAGGTTGAACAGCGCCCCGGTGGCTGCGCCGATCGCGCTCATCAGCGCCACGGCGGTCCCGACCATGCGGGCGGGCATCAGGTCGCCGATGAGCAGCCCCGACAGGCTCATCCACGAAGCGGTCATGATTTGGATCACCGCGAGGAGTCCCAGCGCGAGCGGCAGGGACTGCACGTGTGGCAGGATGAAGACGGCCGGCGCGGCGATCGTCGAGGCGAGCAATACGCTGAGCCGGGCGCGGGCGGGAGCGAAGCCGCGCAGCACCAGTCGATCCGAGGTGAAGCCCAGGGCCATGATGCCCGCGAGGGCCAAGGT
>CAZEJZ010000075.1:0-9939 GCA_964512415.1 uncultured Opitutaceae bacterium | reverse complement strand
TGCTGGCCGCCGCCTTCATCTCACTCGTCTCGATCAACGACCTGCACCGCCGCGTCGACCGCTACCGCGAGATGTGCATCCGCTTGCAGGCCGTGCGCCGCGAGATCGCGCACAGCCAGACGTGGTCGGGCCTGGAGCGGTCGATTTCGAAGGCCGAGCGCGTGCTCCTGCAGGAGGTATTCGAGTGGCACTCGATCACCAGCTTCACGGAGTCGCACTAGCGGCTGGGGAGTCCGTTCCCGGCGTCCCGCCCCGCGGAGCGAGCAGCGGGCGGGCGGGCACCGTCCACGCCGACGGATGCGCCTCGAAGCCGAGGTGGGGGTAGTAGCTCCGCGCCTTCGGGGCGGAAAGCAGGATGATCTTCGCGCCAGGCTCGAGACGCGACTGCATCAGGCGGATGAGTTCGGTGCCGACACCCCGACCTTGGTAGGTGACGTCGACGGCGAGGTCCGAGAGATAGCAGCAGTAGGAAAAATCCGTCAGTCCTCGCGCGACGCCGATGACCTGATCGCCCGCCCACGCGGTGCAGAGCAGGTTGGCGTGGCGCAGCATCTGCTCGAGGCGATGAACGTCGTCGACGGGACGGCGTTCGCCCAAGGTGGAACGACGCAGCACATCGGCGAAGGCCTCGACGCTCAGGGGGCGGTCGTGACGATAGGAAACGTTGCTCATGACGGAGGAAGATCGGGCGGAGGGCGTTGCGTGGCGGAGTCAGCCGTATCGGAGGGAAGGGCCATCCCGGTGCGAACACCGGCGGAGCGGGTGGAGATCCGCGGCGTTTGCGTCCCGGTTGGAAGCGGCTAAGATGGGCGATGACTATCGGAGTGCCGAAAGAGATCAAGGACGGTGAAACCCGCGTGGCGATGACGCCGAGTCTGGCCCGCCATTGCGTCGCGCTGGGGGCCGAGGTGCTGGTGGAGAAGGCGGCGGGTCTGTCCGCGGGCTTTCGTGACGAGGAGTACCGTCAGGCAGGCGCGCGGGTGCTGCCCAAGGCGGCGAGCGTCTGGGCCGGCGCGGATCTCATTCTCAAGGTCAAGGAGCCGCAGCCGGAGGAGTACCGCCGGATGCGGAAGGGGCAGGCGCTCTTCACCTACCTGCACCTGGCGGCGGGACGCGAACTCACCCAGGCGCTGCTGGACCGGAAGGTCCTCGGCATCGCGTACGAAACGGTGGAGGCGCTGGATGGCACGTTGCCCCTGCTGAAGCCGATGTCGCAGATCGCGGGGCGGCTTTCGATCCAGATCGGGGCCTATTTCCTCCAGACGCAAAACGGGGGTTCCGGCGTGCTGCTGGGCGGCATCCCCGGCACGGCGCCCGGGCACGTGGTGATCATCGGTGCCGGCAACTCCGGGGGGCATGCCTGCCGCATGGCGGTCGGAATGGGCGCGCGGGTGACGGTGCTGGACCGCGACACCCGGAAGCTGGAACTCATTGAGGAGGAATACGGTGGGCGAGTGATCACGCTGTATTCAAACCCGGCCAACGTGGATGCGGCGGTCCGCGACGCCGACCTCCTCGTGGGGGCGGTGCTGATCCCGGCGGCGCGGGCCCCGGTGGTGGTGGGCCGGGCGGCGGTCGCCTCGATGCGTACCGGCAGCGTGGTGGTCGACATCGCGGTGGACCAAGGCGGCTGCGTCGAGACGATCCGGCCGACCTCGCACCATGATCCCGTCTACCGGGAGTCGGGGGTGGTCCACTACGCCGTGCCGAACATGCCGGCGCTGGTCGGCCGCACCTCGACCATCGCCCTGACCCAGGCGACGGAGCCCTTCGTCCTGAAGTTCGCGCAGTTCGGCGTGCAGCGGGCCCTGGAGGAGAACCGCGGTCTGGCCAAGGGGATCAACACGCGTGACGGTGTGGTGACGAATGCCGCGGTGGCAAAAGCGCTTGCCATGGGCCCCGGCTGAAGCAAGGTCGTCGGCTCTGCCTCGCACGTGCGGGCCGAGCGGATACAGCACCCCGCGGCGTGAGGGCTAACCATCCATGTCCTCGCTTCCCTGCCGTCTGCGCGCCGGTGTACGGCGCTTCGTCCTTCGGACTGTCCTCGCCGGCCTGACCGCCGCCGCCGCCCCGGTGGCCCTCGCCTATCTGCCTCCTGGTGCCACCGTCGCCCCGAGCACTGCGGCAACCAACCAATCCTTCCCCAAGCGCATCACCGCGCGCGGTCCCGGCTTCGGCTCGTGGTCGAGCGCGATGGTGATGCCACTCTTCGGGCGAACCGGATACAGCGGCACGGCGATCGTCGAGGGAACCTCGGCCGGCATCGGCAACCTGACGGAGTTCGACAACAACGGCAACGCGACCTTCCGCGTCTCGCCCCAGCAGCCCTCGGTCTTCCTCGAGTCGACCGGAGACGCCTCCCGCTTCTTCGCGCGCCAGGTGCCGACCGGCGGCACGGAGGTCGCCTTTGGCATCTATTCGAGCAGCGGGGCGAACGCCGCGGTCTTCCAGCACCGCATGGCGGCGAACGCCGACCGGACCTCGATCGTGCGCGGCCTGTCGCCGGCTCGGATCTACGTGACGCGTGACCTTAATACCGAGGTCGAGGTCCTCGTCTTCCGGGAGGACGGCACGCTCGAGTCGGGGCGGCGTTACGCCTCGTCGTTCTTCGGAGTGAACACCGGTCTGCCGACGGATTCGCAGTCGGCCACGGCGGTCCCGCTTGCCGGCGGAGGGGCGATCCTCGAGGTGATGAAAAACACGATCAGCTTCACCACGGGGGCAATGACGAGCCAGACGGCGCTGATCCGCCTTTCGGCGACGGGCGACGTGGTGTGGGCCAAGCGGATCTCCGGCGATGCCTCATTCACCGTGAACACCGACTCCGCCAGCGGGAGCATCTATCTTGGCGGCACGGAAATCTCGATGATGGGCGGGGCCACCAGCAGCATCGCCAAGCTGACGTCGGCCGGCGCACTGGTGTGGTCGCGCCGTCTCTCGGGCGCATTCCTTTCTCCGGTGGGCGAGCTCACGAACGGGCGCCTGCTGGTGTCCGGCGCGGTGATGGACATGCAGTTCGCGCCGACGGATTCCGCGTTCGCCCTCCTCAGTTCCTCGGGAGCGGTCGAATCGCAGTTCGGGATCTCCTTCGCCGCGCGCAATTCTGCGGTGGCGGTCATCGAGGGCAACCGCATGTGGATCAGCGTCACCTCGGGCAACGTCTCGGGTGGCGGCGCGGACGGCGGCCCGGTGCACGTGGGACTCGCGGACGGCGACTTCAGCAACCTGCGCTGGCGACGCTACGCCAACGCGATGTCCGACGGGATCACGGTGCCGGACTTCGACAGCGACGCGGTCGTCGCCTCGTTCTTCAACATGGGAAGCGGGGCGCTGGAGGTGATGACGTTCAATGACGATTTTTCCTCGAGCGTGAACAGCACGCTGCTGCCGTCGGTGACGGCCACGTCGAAGAATCCGGGCATCACCGCCGCGGACGCCGGCTACACGCTGACGGACATCACGGTGACGGCGACCGGCGTCACGCCGACGCTGCAGACCGCGGCGCTGACGTTCACGACGTTGCCGGTGACGGAGTCGACGATCACCACGGGCGGATCGAGCGTGCCCGCGACAATCGGCACGCAGCCGGCGTCGCAGAAGGTGAACCCCGGGGCGGCGGTCTCCTTTACGGTGGCGGTGAACAACCCCTCGTCTCAGACGCTGTCCTACCAGTGGAGCTTCAACGGCGCCCCGATCTCTGGGGCGACCGCCGCCACCTACAGCATCGCGTCGGCGCAGGCGGCGCAGGTCGGTGCCTACACCGTGGCGGTGACGGCTGGCACCACGACGCTGCAGAGCTCGACTGCGTTGCTGGAGCTGAACGCGACGACGCGCCCGGTCGGTGAGTCAGTGCTCTTCGCCTCGGACATCCAGCATCCGAACGGCAACATCTACGACCAGTTCCTTCTCACCGGCAGCGCGACCGTGATCACGGCCGACCCCGGTCAGGTGGCGCGCATCTCGTTCATCGACGCCAACGACGATATCGTGCAGGTCGAATACTCCGGAGCCGGCACCCTCACGCTCCAACTCGCCAACGCGACGGGTCCGGCGGTGGCGGTGAACTACAACCAGGCCACGGTGAGCTACATGAAGGGCACGCCGACGATCACGATCGCTGGGGCGGACCAGACCTCGAACCTCGGCATCTTCAGCGTCGGCTCGGTCACGGGAAACCCCGCAGTGCTGAAGTCGGGCGTGACCTACGACGGCTTCGCGAACGTGGCCTTGATCACGATTTCGAGCGCGAACGGCCAGTTCGGCGGCGTGCGGATCGGCAATGCGCTCCTCTCCGGTTCGTCGGGCAACGTCGGCCTCGTGGCGACGGGCGTGAACTTCACGGGGCCGATCGTGATCGGCGACATCGATGCGTCGGGCACGGCCTCCCCCAAGCTGCTCACCGGCACGGTGGCGGGACTGACCGGTTTCCCGGGCGAAATCCGGATCGCGGGCGGCGACCTGCTCCAGACAAATGGACGGGCGATCGAGTTTGGCACGGCGACGGCAGTGCGGATGGGTGCGGGCACGAACGCGCATGGCGTCTCCCTGCCCGCGAAGACCGTCGCGGGCCGTCTTGAGCGCAACGGCCAGGACGTCACCTCAACGGTCGTGATCTCCTCCACGTCGACCGGCTCGAGTTTCCGGGCTTACCAGGCGACGAGCACCGCCGGTCCGTGGACGGCGTCGACGTTGAGCGTGCCCGGCGCGGATGCGGGGCTGGTCGACCCGGCACCCATCCTGATGCCGGACAATTCGATCCTGATGTACTATCTGATGAGCTACGTCACCAACGGGGATCCCGCAGCGAGCCAGCCGAACAATCAGTGGAAATTCGGCGTCGCGAAGTCCACCGACCATGGCGCCACGTTCACGCACCAGAAAGTCGTGTACACGTACACCAGTTCCGCGACGGATCCGTTCCCGCTGATGCTCCCGTCGGGCAATATCCGCCTGCTGTCCAGCCACGGCACTACCGTGAAGAGCGTGACGGCGCTGGATGCGACCGGCCTGGAGTTTCCCGCGACCCTGGATGCCGGGAATCGGGCGGGAAGCGGCGGGGTTCCCGGCGCGCTACGGGTTGGCTCGACGTACTTCCTTTACGTTTGCTCCGGCGGTTCCATCGGTTACCTCACCTCCACCGATGGCCTGACCTTCAGCGGTGGTGGCACGGCGATCGCCGCGACCAGCGGGGAGATGCTCTGTGACCCGAGCCCCATCGACGATGGCGGCGGCCGGTACGTAATGGCTTACAAGCGAGTCCCTCCCGGCGGCCGGAGTCCGTCCGACGACGAGGTCTACATCGCGACCAGTACGAATGGGATCACGTGGACCTCCGCGCTCCGGGTTGGAACCGGCTCCGTGCCCGGGCTCGTGAAGACGGCGACCGGGGTCTATCGCATCTTCGCCTCCGGCGGTCCACCGGTGACGTGAGGACGCGCGGCCGACGCCGCGGGTGTCGGTCGATTCCCGCACGCCTGTCGGGGTGGTCACCGCTGGCGAGGGCCGGGGCAGCGGAACGGAGAACGGCGGGTCGAGTCAGGACCCGACGGCCCGCGCCCGGGCGGTGGCTGACGCCATGAAGTAGGACTGGGCCGAGAACGGCTCCGTCCCCTTCGCAGCGTGGACCGGCAGGTATCCACCGTGAGAATGCAGTTGCCGGGCCTGGACGGTGTCGCGCAGGGCGGCGTCGAAGAGTTCGTCCTGCACCCAGCGCCGGAGCGCCTGGTCCTGGATCGGGAAGAGGACCTCGACGCGGCGGAAGAAGTTGCGCGACATCCAGTCGGCGCTGCCGGCGTAGATGAGCGGCTCGCCGCCGGCGTTCTCGAAGTAGAACGCCCGCGTGTGCTCAAGGAAGCGGCCGACGATGCTGCGGACGCGGATGTGCTCGCTCAGCCCGCGCACGCCGGGGACGAGGCAGCAGATCCCGCGCACAATCAGGTCGATCTGCACCCCTTGCCGTGAGGCCTCGTAAAGGTTGTCGATGGTCGTCTTGTCGACCAGCGAGTTCATCTGCGCGACGATCCGCGCCGGGCGTCCGGCGGCGGCGTGGGCGGCCTCGTTCGCGATCAGCTCGTTGATTCGCCGGTGCAGGTTGAACGGAGCCACCAGCAGGTGCTGGAACTCGGGGGCGCGGCCGAATCCGGTGAGGGAATTGAAGAGGTTCGCGGCATCCGCGGTGATTTCCGGCCGGCTCGTGAAGAAGCTCAGGTCGGTGTACAGGCGCGCGGTGCGCGGGTTGTAGTTTCCGGTCCCGAGGTGCACGTAGCGGCGCATCGCGTCGCCTTCGTGCCGCACCACGAGCGAGCACTTGCAGTGCGTCTTGTGGCCGACGAGGCCGTAGACCACGTGCACGCCGGCGTCCTCCAGCTGGCGCGCCCACTGGATGTTGTTCGCCTCGTCGAAGCGCGCCTTCAGCTCCACGAGTGCGGTGACCTGCTTGCTGTTGCGGGACGCCTCGATCAGCGCGCGCACGATCGGGGAGTCGCCGCTGGTGCGGTAGAGCGTTTGCTTGATCGCGAAGACGGCCGGGTCGTGCGCCGCCTGCTCGATGAAGTCCACCACCGGCTGGAAGGAATCGTAAGGGTGGTGCAGCAGCACGTCCTGGGCGCGCAGGGTCTCGAAGATACGCTCGGGGCGGTGCAGCGGTGACACATTGACCGCAACGAAGGGCGGGAACTTCAGGTCCGGCCGGTCGATCTCCGTCAGGCTGTTCAGCCGCAGCAGATTCAGCGGACCGGCCAGCCGGAATACGTACTCGTGCGACAGACCGAGGTGGTCGCAGAGCGTGTTGAAGATCGGGTCCTCCACGCCCTCCTCGATCTCCAGACGCACGGCCGAGCCGCGCCGGAGGTTGCGCAGCTCCTCCTCGATCTTCTTGAGCAGGTTTTCCGCCTCCTCCTCGTCGATGTAGAGATCGCTGTTGCGGGTGACCCGGAAGGCCCACGCGCCGTGCAAGCGGTAGCCCGGAAAGAATTCCCCCGCGCAGAGCTTGATGATCTCGGTGAGGAAGAGATAGCGCTCGCCGGATGCCTTGGCCGGGCCGAGGCGGACGAGCCGCGGCAGGATGCGGGGAACCGGCAGGATCGCCACCATGTGGTCGATCTCCGGGGTGTCCGGATGGTCGAGCGAGACGACCACGTTCAGCGTCTTGTTGCCGAGCTGGGGGAACGGGTGCGACTGGTCCAGCCCGAGCGGCGTCAGCACCGGCATGATTTGCTCGCGGAAGTACGTCTCCACCCACGCCCGCTCCTCCGGCGTGAGGGACTTTGCGGATTTGACCTCGATGCCCTCGGCCGCGAGCGCGGGCAGGAGCGACTCGCGCCAGCACCGGTACTGATCCTCGACGAGGGAGGCGACGACCGAATGGATCCGGCGGAGCTGCTCGCGCGGCGCCTGGCCATCGATGCTCGACTCGGTGATCCCGGACTCGACCTGCTGGATGAGGCCAGCCACGCGGATCTCGAAGAACTCGTCGAGATTCGACGAGACGATTGCGAGGAAACGCACCCGCTCCAGGAGCGGGTGGTGTGGGTTCTCTGCCTGCTCCAGAACCCGGCGATTGAATGCGAGCCAGGAGAGCTCGCGGTTGAAGTAGGCCGCCTTGGCCGGGCGGACGAAGGGCTCCACCGGGGCCGTGCGCACCTCGGGTTCGGTGACCCGTTCGACGGGTGGCGGTCGGCGTTTCCGGGAGGAGGCGCGCATGGGCGGGGAGGAGAACGCGGGGGACGCTAGCGGTGGAGGCGGACGGAACGAGGGGGAACCGGCCGCGTCACCGAATTGTCACGCAGCGACCGGCCCGCGTCCCTGCGCCCGGACCGGTCGCGGCGGCGGTTCAGGCCGTTTCGAGGAGTTTATAGAGGCGGGCGACCATGCGGGTCGGGTCCTCAAGCAGCCCGGCGGCGATGAGCGCGTTGTCCAGCAACTGCTCGCCGACGAGGGCGGCGCGATCGGGCGCGGAGTCCCGGAGGGCGTGGAGCCGGCGAACGACGGCGTGGCGCGGGTTGATCTCCAGATTGACCTTGAGCGGCGCGTCGGCGCCCTCGCGGTTCATCGCGCGCATCATGCGGCGCATTTGCGGCGACATGAAGGCATCGGCGTTGGTCGCGAGGGCGGGGGAGCCGACGAGACGATCGCTCGCCTTCACCTCCTCGACCCGATCGCCCAGCGTGGCCTTGAGCCACTCGGTCAGCGCCTTGGTCTGCTCCTCGGTGAGCGTCTCCTCGCCCGGCGGCTTCGGCAGGTCCGACAGCTTCAGGTCGCCGCGGTCGGCGGCCTGCAGCTTCTTGCCGTCGAACTCGCGCACGTTGTTCATCACGTACTCGTCGACCGGCTCGTAGCAGAAGAGCACCTCCAGATTGCGCGCCTTCAGGCCCTCGAGGTAGGGACCGTGCTCAATCGCCTCGCGGTTGGGCCCGATCAGGTAATAAATGTCCTTCTGCTCGGCGGACATGCGGGAGACGTAGTCGGCGAGCGACGTCGTCTTCCCCTTCTCGGTGAGGGATGACTCGAAGCGCAGCAGCTTCACGAGCTGGTCCTTGTGGGTGAAGTCGAGGGCGGCGCCCTCCTTGAGAAAGATCCCGAACTGCGCGTAGAAGTCCTGGTAGGCCTCGGCGCGGTTCTTGGCCTCCTCCTCGAGGAACTTGAGGAACCGCTTCGTGATGACCTTGTTCAGCTTCTCGATCAGGGCGCGGTCCTGCATCGTCTCGCGCGAGATGTTCAGCGGCAGGTCCTCGCTGTCGACGACGCCCTTCAGGAAGCGGAGCCACTCGGGCAGCAGGTCCTTCGGCTGGGCGTCGATCAGGACCTTGCGGCAGTAGAGGGCGACGCTGGGTTCCGTGCGGGAGAAGCCGAGCTTCTCGGTGTTTTCCTTCGGGACGAAGAGCAGCGCGTTGATCGTGAGCGGCGCGTCGGCCGAGAAATGCAGGCGCAGCCGCGGTTCATCGAAGGCGTGGGCCTGGAACTTGTAGAACTCCGTGTACTCCTCCTCCTTGACCTCCGCCTTGTTGCGGAGCCAGAGCGCCTGGACGGTGTTGATGCGCTTGCCGTTGAGATTGATCGGGAAGGAGACGAAGGCGCTGTACCGCTCGAGAATCTCCTTCACCTTCCATTCCTTGCTGTAGTCGCCGCAGTCGTCCTTCAGCTCGATGACGATGCGCACGCCGCGGCGCTGGTCCGCGGCCTCCTCGACGGTAAAGCTGCCTCCGCCGTCGCTGGTCCAGACGTGGCCCGGCTCGGCAGTGCGCCAGGAGCGGGCGTAGACCTTGACCGACTTGGCGACCATGAACGCGGAGTAGAAGCCGACGCCGAACTGCCCGATGAGATTGGCGTTCTTCTGGCCGGCTTCGGAGAGCGACTTCAGGAAGGCCTTCGATCCCGAGTGCGCGATCGTGCCGAGATTCTCGATCAGCTCGGCCCGCGTCATGCCGATGCCGGAATCCTGAATTGTCAGCGTCTTGGCGGTCTCGTCGGTCGTGAGGCTGATTTCGAGCTCGCTCGCCTCGTCGGCGAGGTCCTTCTCCGTGAGCTTCAGGTGCCGCAGTTTTTCCAGTGCGTCGGACGCGTTGGAGACCAGCTCGCGGACGAAGATTTCCTTCTCCGTGTACAGCGAGTGGATGACGATATCGAGCAGCTGCTTGATCTCGGCTTGGAATTCGAAGGTGTGTGGAGCTTGCGACATAGGGATCGGTGCCGGCTGGGCCGGCGGAGCCCGCTAGTTTAGCCGGGCCGGTGAAAAATCAAGTGATGATGACGGTCAAAGGCTCGGCCAAGCATTGGCCTTTATTGAGTCAAAGTGCTGATTTATAGGGAAATAAGGACCGGAAAACGACCGCCGGGCCCATCCTGCAATCGCGGGCTGGATGGGGTGAAGTAGGCCGATGGGGCCTTAGCGCGCGTCGGTTTCGTCGCGCTCGATGGGCTCAATGTGGGCGAGGGTGTGGT
>CAZEJZ010000074.1:0-9974 GCA_964512415.1 uncultured Opitutaceae bacterium | reverse complement strand
GCTTCACTTACGCGCAGTTGCTCGACCGCGTCGATCGCTGGTCCACTGTACTACGCGAACTGGACGTCGGCCCCGGGGACCGCGTCGCGTGCATCGCCCCCAACAGCCACGCCCATCTGGAGGCCTACTACGCAATCCCCCAGCTCGGAGCGGTCATCGTTCCGATCAACTATCGCCTGAGCCTGGATGACTTCACCTACATCCTGAACCACTCCGGCGCCAAGGTCGTGTGCGTGCAGGCGGAGTACCTCGACCAGGTGGACCAGATCCGCGGCAAAGTTCCCGGCGTCCTGCACTTCGTGGCTTTCAGCGGCGAGAAGCCAGGCTGGATACCCTACGAGACCCGTCTCGCCGCCGCCCAGCCGGTGACCGACCTCCCGGAGATCGACGAACGCAGCACGCTGTCGATCAACTACACCTCCGGCACGACCGCGCGTCCGAAGGGCGTGATGCTCACGCACCGCAACCAGTACCTCAACATCCTCAGCCGGCTGGTGCACACGCCGATGACGAGCGCGGACCGCTACCTGTGGACGCTGCCGATGTTCCATGTGAACGGCTGGTGCTTCGCGTGGATCGTCACCGCGGTCGGCGGCACCCATGTGTGCCTGCACAAGCCGGAGACGAAACGCATCTTCGAACTCCTCCGCAGCGAGCGGATCTCGCTCTTCTGCGCGGCGCCGACGATCCTGATCGGCATCGCGAACTCGCCGCCCGAATTGCACCGCGGCCTGCCCCGCGGCATCCGCGTCCTCACCGCCGGCGCGCCCCCCGCGGCCGCGACCATCGAACGGGTCGAGGGCGAATTCGGGTGGACCATCACCCACGTCTACGGGCTGACCGAGGTGTCACCCATCGTCACCGTCTGCGAACCGCGCCCGGAAGACGCGCAGCTGGGTCTGCGTGAGGTCGCGATCCACAAGTCCCGGCAGGGCGTCGAGGCCATCGCCTCCGCGGAGGTCCGCGTCGTCGATGACCAGGATCGCGAGGTTCCCCACGACGGCGCCACGCTCGGCGAGGTCGTGATGCGCGGCCACGCGGTGATGCGCGGCTACTACCACGATCCTGAAGCCACCGCCCAGGCCATGCGCGGGGGCTGGTTCCGCAGCGGCGATGCCGCAGTGGTACATCCCGACGGCTACCTCGAAATCCGGGATCGCTGGAAGGATGTCATCATCAGTGGCGGCGAGAACATCTCCTGCATCGAGGTCGAGGGCCTGCTCCTCCGTCATCCCTCCGTTCAGGAAGTGGCCGTGGTCGGCAAGCCCCATGAGAAGTGGGGCGAGACGCCCGTGGCCTTCGTCGTGCTCAAGGCCGGCGCCACGGGGGACGCCGCGGAGCTGCGCGCCTTCTGCCGCGCTCATCTCGCACACTTCAAGGCCCCGCATGAATTCACGTTCGTGAACGAGCTTCCCAAGACCTCCACCGGCAAGATCCAGAAGTACGTGCTGCGCGGCGGGCGTCCCAACCTAGCCCGGCAATAGCCGCCCCGCGGAAGCGGCGATCGGGGGCGACCGCGATCGGCCGCCGGCAACGCGAATGCCCCCAAGCGGCGGCACGAGGGTTTCGTTACGCGATCGCCACACGATCGACACCGGTCCGGCACGGGAACGCAGCACGCTGTGGCTGCCCGCACGATCATGTCGAAACCCGTCCTCCTCGTCCGATCGGCCATTCTCTCCGACGTCCACCTCGGCACGCCGGATGCCAAGGCGGAGGAGGCCACCCACTTCCTCAAGCACCTCCGCTGCGAACGGCTCATCCTGAACGGCGACATCATCGACGGATGGCGCCTCCGCCGGGGCGCGACCTGGAGCCGCGCCCACACCCGCTTCGTCCGCCGCATCCTCACCTTGGTCCAGAAGAAGGACATCGACGTCGTGTACCTGCGCGGCAACCACGACGACTTTCTTTCCCGCCTGCTGCCGATGAGCTTCGAGCGGATCCACCTCGTCGAGGACTGCCTGCTCGAGACGCCGAACGGACGCTACCTCGTGCTGCACGGAGACGTGTTCGACGGGGTGGTCAAGAACATGGCCTTCCTCGCGCACGTCGGCGACATCGGCTACGCTCTCTTGCTGCGCCTGAACCGCGTCTACAACCTCTGGCGGAAGCTTTGGGGCAAGGAGTACTTCTCCCTGAGCAAGGCGATCAAGGCGCGCGTGAAGCAGGCCGTGAGCTTCGTCGGCAAGTTCGAGGAGAACATCGCGGCCCTCGCCCGCGAGCGCGGCTGCGTGGGTGTAATCTGCGGGCACATCCACACGCCGGCCGACAAGCGGATCGATGGGATCCACTACCTGAATTCCGGCGACTGGGTGGAGTCGCTGACCGCGATCGTCGAGCACCTCGACGGTCGTTTCGAGGTGATCCACTTCAAGGACTTCATCCAGCGCTTCCCGATGCCCACCGACACCGGAGCCGATGATCACGATCCGGGCGCTGAGGCGCCGCTCGGCCCGCAACTCGAAGCCCTCCGCCACGCGCTTTCATGACGCCGCGACGCGTGCTTGTCCTGACCGCGAGCTACGGGGAAGGTCACAACAGCGCCGCCCGCGCCCTCGCGACCGGGCTGCGACGGCAACCGGGCGTGGAGGCCGAGGTCGTCGATCTCTTCGCCAAGGTCGCGCCCCGCCTCGACCGATTCTCCCGCAAGCTCTACCTGAAGGTCATCAACCATGCCCCGGGCCTCTGGGCGGCGTTCTATGGCTGGCTGGACCGAACTCCCCGGCTGCCGCTGGTCGCGTCGCTCCTGCCGCAGCATACCCGGGCCCTCGACCGCCTCCTGCGCGAGAAGCAGCCCGACGCCCTCTGCACGACCTACCCGGTGTACGGCTGGCTCCTCGATCGGCTGCGTCGCGAGGGCCGCCCGGTTCCCCCACTGTTCGTGGTCGTGACCGATGCGCTGACGATCAACGCGATCTGGTTCGGGGTGCCGGCGCAGCGCTGGTTCGTGACGGACCCGGGCTCCGCTCGCCGCCTGACCGACCGGGGCGTCGATCCCGAGCGCGTCACGGTCTCCGGGTTCCCGGTCGCGCCGACGTTTGCGGAACGGGCCCCGGACGCTGCACCGCCCGATCCCACCGCGGGCGGACCGCGGCGGGTGCTGCTGATGATCAACTGCTCCCGCTCGCGCGCTCAAGCCATCGCCCGCGCGGTGGTGGCAAGGCCCGGTTTGTCGGTCACGATCACCGCCGGCCGCAGCGAGGACCTCCGGCGCGAACTCGCCGCGCTGCCGTATCACCCGACAACCTCGGTGGAGGTGCTGGGCTGGACCGACCGCATTCCCGACCTGCTCATGCGGCACCATGTGGTGATCAGCAAGGCGGGCGGCGCGACGACCCAGGAGTCGATCAACGCCCTCTGTCCGATGATCGTCAGCCAGGTCGTCCGCGGCCAGGAGGAAGGCAACTGGGAGTTGCTGAAGGCCCACGAGGCCGGCACCCTTGCGACGACGCCGGAGCAGGTCGTCGCCGCCCTCGAATCCGCCTTCGCCCACGACGCTCGGCAGTGGAAGCGATGGCGGACCGGACTCCAGGAACTCGCCCGGCCGACGGCGGCGACCGATATCGCACGCCGCGTGCTGGCGGAACTGGACCCGCATCCGACCTAGGCCACCCCCGGCGTGCGGGGCCGCCTGATCAGAAGTCGAACGTCGTGGAGAACCGCACCAGACGCGGATCGATGATGCGGAAGGAGAACGGCGAGCCGTCGTAGTTCACGCCCACGGTCTGAAGGTAGCCGCTCTCGAACACGTTCGAGACGTTGAGCTGCATCTTCATCCTCACCTTGTCGCTCCAGACCTTCCGGGAGTACGACACCCACAGGTCCGTGTACGAGTTGGCTCCGCTGTAGATCGGACGGGAAATGTCCGATACGTCGATCTGCGCACCGCTCGTGCCGCTGGACTTGCCGTAGTAGCCGATGATGGAGCGGTCCTCCCAGCGCTGGCCGCCGCCGACCGCGAAGCCCTTGAAGCGTCCGTGGTCGAAGGTGTACCGCGTGACGAACGCCCAGCGGTTCTTGCGCTGGCCGGGGGCCGACTGGCCATCGAGGTCGCGGGCCAGGGCCACCTGCGGGGTGACCACGCTGTTGTAGTAGTTCACCGCGTTGTTCTCGACCGGATTGGTCCTCAGAATCTCCGGCCGGTAGCCGTAGCTGGTCCAGAAGTTGGTCAGGTTGACCTCCGTTCCGCTGGCGGTGGTGTACGCCGCGAGGTTCTGGTACTGCGGCAGCAAATACGTTGATGCATTCGAATTCTGCCAGATTGGTGCGCGGACCGCGTACCACGCGTTGAACTCGCCGAGCACGCGCGAGTAGGAGGCATCCTGATGACCGAAGGTGAAGCGCATCGTCCAGTTGCGGGTCGGGTTGTAGTTCACCTCGGCCTCGGTGCCCTTCACGGTCGCGTTGCGGGTGGCGTAGATGGTCATGCCGTCGTAGTAGGCATATGGCAGCTGCCAGATTTTCGCGGCGTCGTTCTGCACCTGCGTCTCCTGGGCGGAGGTCAGGTTCGTGCCGAAGGTGCTCAGGCGCGGGTCCATGCCCATGTTGATCATCGCGATCGTCCGCGCCCAGTTGCGGAAAAGCGTCGTGTCCACGTTGCTGGTGAGGCGACTGATCGACGTGCCGGGATTGGTCCGCTCGTTCTCGTTCGTGCCGTCGAACCACGTGACCCGCGCAAAGAACTTCCCGCGCAGCGCGGCGAACTGGAAGCCGTAGTCCCGCCCCTCGCCCGTGGGCTTGGGCAGCGGGACGCCAAAGGCGTCGGTCTGCGCGGTCTCCGGTGCGTTGAAGTTGTCCGATTTGTTGTAGCTCACGCCGAAGTCGCGCACGATCTCGCCGAACAGCGAGCGATCCGCGGCCTGCTCGATGCTGGTCCATCCCTGAAACGGGCGGAGCACGCCACCGAGGGTGCGGGTCGTGCCGGAGATCTCGTCCCAGCGGTTCCAGCGACTGAACAGCCGATCGGTCTGGTAATAGCCATTGACCCACTTCTCGGCGTTGGTCATCGCCGGCGCGATCGGCACCGGGCGTCCCGCGACGACGGGCTTTCCGGCGAGGTCCACGTCGGACGCGCTGCCGGTCGATAGTTCCTGGCGGAAGATCTGCGCGTTGGTCGTGGCGCGGGCGCGGTAATCATCCTGACGCACGCCGAACGTGGTGATCAGGCGATCCTTCCAAAAGTAGCTCGTGATACCCGCGCTCAGGGATTCAACCAGGCGTTCCGTGCGACCGGTGCTCGCGTCGAAAGTGTTGAAGATCGTGCGCACCCCGATGTCGTCGAACTTGCTGTTCGCGTAATCGTAGGCGCGGATGTTGCCGGTGTAGTCGAGGGAGTTCCACTCGCCCGAACTGCGGGTCACCGTGCCGTTCGGATCCCCCGGGCCGGCGAGGTAGTACCAGCGCTGCAGCGAGGTGGTCTGGAAGTTCCAGCCGGTCGCCGAGCCATCGAGGTTGTTGTTCTGGTTCGCCATGTACCGGTACTTGCCGGCGGCCGAGGAACTGTCGATGTACTCAAGGCGCTGGCGGAGGCTGGTGCGCAGCGACTCGTCGCGCGACCACAGGCCGGACACTTGGTGGCGGCCGAGCCACTTCAGCATGCCGTCGCGGCGGGTGAAGTCGGGGGTCCACGCCAGCATCGCCCGGTAGTGGTCATCCAGCTGCTGGTTCACGTAGCGGTCCGGATCGAAGTCCAACACGAACGGCTTGCCGAAGTACGGATTGGCCGCACCGGTCGGCAGGTACTTGTTGGTGTCCACGAAGAGCGTCGCGACGTTGAGCTGCGCGACGGTGTAGTTGGTCCGGGAGTCGAAGTCCTGCCGGAACCATCCGGCACTCAGGTAGAGGTTGTCGAGGATCCGCTGCTCAAGCTCGAGGTTGAGGTTGGAGTTGGTGTCAGCGCCGAAGTTCATCTGGTTGATGTTCACGTCGCGCCAGTCGTAGATGGAGCTGTCGGTCACGCCGGGGTACTTGTAGCCGACGAGGTTGTTGCCGATCCCGGTCCAGCCGTTGGAGAACGTCAGGTTGCGGTTGTAGACGTCGGCCCACGCTGGATTGGTCCAGACATTCGCCTCGGTCGGAAACGTCGGAGCGTTGGCGGCGGGATTGGTCGCGGTGCCCCAGGCGGTGCGGTACACCTGCGCGGCGAGCGGCTGGAACCAGCTCTGCAGCTGCCCGTCGGCGATCTGCATGACGGTGCGCGTGTTGGTGCCCCAAGTGATGCCAGGCACAAACAGGGCGCTGCTCGCGGGGGACTTGCCGGCGACGAAGCCGGCGACGTTGGTCAGAGCGGCCTCGCCGAAGATCGAGATGCCGTTGTAGGTCGTCTTCGCCGCGTTCCACAGGGCCGGATTGTAGCTGGGCATCGACTCGATGAAGGCCCGCGCCTCGCCCGCGTAGGGCGACGCCGCGTTGATGACGTAGGAACCGAGCACCTTGCCGGTCGTCTGGGACATGATCTTGCGCGTGAGCGGATCGTAGTACGGCTGGCCCGCCAGATTCCACTGGGTGACGAAGTCGCGCGGCGTGAGGGTGTTCGGGCGGCGGTTTCGGTTGTCGTAGTTCTCGAAGTTGCCGCGAATCGTGGTGCCCGCGAAGGGCTTCAGCGTGACGGCCACATACTGCCGCCGCGTCAGGTCATAGGACGGCTGGCGATCAAAGCGGCGGTCATCGTACAGCGCGGCACCGTAGATGCCGAGGCGGCCCTTGATCAGCGTGCGATTGAAGCTGATCGACGAGCGCCGGGTGCCGTACTGGTCGGTCTGGAAGCTCACGGACTGGGTGTTTCGATCCGTGAGGGCCTGGGCGGTCGTCTGGTTGGTGATGCCCGCCGGGCTGCCCATGCCGAAGAGCATGGAATTGGGACCGCGGCTGATCTCCACCGATTGCACGTTGTACGAGTCCATCGGGATCTGGCCGATGGAGGGATAGTAGTTGATCGCCGTGCCGGGTACCCCGATGCCACGGACACGGTTCGCGGAGGCGTTGGTGAAAGGGGTGGTCGAACTGCCGAGGGTTGCGCCCGAGTTCGCGTCGGCAATGCCGTCGCTGCGCATCGTCGCGTAGCCCGAGCCGCTCGGCGTGTAAGTCGTCGAACCCTCCGTGTTCACTTCATAGCGGAACACGTCATTGAGGTCGAACGACGCGGTGTCGTCCATGAGCTGCTTGTTGACGACGCTGATCGAGGCACCGAGGTCCGCGAGGTTCGTGTTCAGGCGGCTCCCGGCGAGCGTGTTCGCCGCGAAATACCCCTGATCCTTGTTGGTCGACACCTCGAACGGAGACAGCGCGACCGCGTCCTCCTTGCGCGGCCCCGCCGCGATCCCGTCGCTCTTCTCCACCGGAACCGGTTTGCGTGCCTCTGGAGCGGGTTCGGCGGCCGGAGCCACCACCTGTTGGGCCAATCCAGCCGGAGCCATCGCCGCGAGGGCGACGGCAGCGAGAACGAAGGCACGGCGACCGCGCGCCGAGGGAAGGTACTGGGTTTTCATCAAGGGTCAAAATCGCCGGGGGGGCGGCGGGGGGTTGCTGGGGCGGCACCCGGCGACGACCACGAGAGCCGCGCCTTGCCACTCCGCGAGTCGGACCGAGATCGAAATCCCTGCAAATCACCCGCCAATCAGACAGTCCGAATGCCAGCCTGGCCTTCGCGGCCGGTCGGAGGTGCTGATGCCTGCAGTGACGAAATGGGTTACCCCAGCACCTAAACACTTGATTACCATAACTAAAACGCTATCCGCAGGGCATGTCTCTCTACTGGCTTTATGATCTCTCGAACTTCTGGCTCGGGGTCGTGGTGACGGGTGCCTTCGTGGCATTCGCGCTCGCGGGGTATTTCCTGCTCCGTAAACGCATCGAGGCATGGATCGGGCCCTACCCGGGTCACAACGATGTCGTTGGGATCGTCATCAGCACACTGGGCATTTTCTTCGGCATCACGTTGGGCCTCGTGGCGGTCGGCACGTGGGATACGTTCAACTCGATGGATGCGCTCGTGCAGAAGGAAGTCCTAACCGCGACCAGTCTTCAGCGAACCCTCAATACGATGCCGGAGCCGACTCGGACGGAGGCGCTCCGGCAGTTGCGCGACTGGGCCGACACGGTGGCACAGAAGTCGTGGCCGGCGCAGCAAGTCGGCCAACCGCCGCAAGGCGAGTCCGAGAAGCTTGAGTCCATCGAGTCGCTCCTTAACGGCCGCGAGCCAGGTCGGTTGCTCGGAGGAGGCGGCGGACTGCAACGACAGGCGCGCTCGATTCAGCAGCTCAATACACTGATGCAGGCAGGCGACGAAAGAGCTCGAAGTTACAATGCGAGCCTCACGGCGCCCTTATGGTGGGTCGTGGTCATCGGCGCACTCCTCACCATCGCCTCAACGTGGTTCGTTTCAGCGAACTCTGATGTGGTCAAACTCATCGCCGCGAGCAGTGTCGCGCTGATGCTCGGTCTGCTCATCTTCTTTCTCGTTGCCACGGACAATCCGTTCCGCGGCGAACTCAGCATCAGCTCCGAAGGATTCACGGTTCTGCGCGATCTCATCGACGCGAAGCTCGCAAAGTAGGCACCGGTAAGCGGCGTCGCATCCCCTCGGTCCCACCGCTCAGCGGCGGGGATGGATTGCGATGTCCGCAGCGGAAACATGCACGGAGCGTCCAGCGCCGACCGGTACATCCTGCAACTGCGAGCCCATGTTGAGCATCTAGAGCCCCGCATCGGTCTGCACCGTCCCAGCCAATCGGATGGGTGCCCGAGCAAGAAGAGCAAGCCACCCGACCGCACCGGTCAGCGATCACCCGCGATCCGCGCCATGCCCGACGGCAAGACCTCCGTACTCCGCACCTTCACCACGCGAACGCGCAGCGTTGTCTACCGCGAGGCATTCGGCACTCATCCGCCCGCCCTTACGAAAGGCCCATCCGAGACTATGCCACACCCTCCGAGCGCGGGGCTTGCGCCGCCGGAATGCCCCGACATCCTCCCGGTTCTCGCCGTGACTTTCGCCGACATCCAAGCCGCCGCCCAACGCCTGAAAGGCCACCTCCTTGCGACGCCCTGCCTGCCTTCGCAAACGCTCAGCGAAATCACCGGTGCCGAGGTGTTTCTCAAGTTCGAGAACCTCCAGTTCACCGCCTCGTTCAAGGAGCGGGGCGCGTGCAACTGCCTGACGCTGCTGGACGACGACGCCCGCCGCCGGGGGGTGATCGCAATGAGCGCGGGCAATCACGCGCAAGGCGTGGCCTATCACTGCCAGCGGCTTGGCATCCCCTCGACCATCGTGATGCCCAAGAACACCTCCGCGGTGAAGGTGGAGCGCACCGCGGGTTTCGGCGCCACGGTCATCACGCACGGCGACACGCTCGAGGAGGCGCGCGAGAAGGCCTACGCGCTCGCCCGCGAACGGGATCTCACGTTCGTGCATCCCTATGACGATCCGGCGGTCATCGCCGGTCAGGGAACGATCGCCCTCGAAATGCTCGAGGCGGTGCCCGACCTAGACACACTCGTCATTTCCGTGGGCGGGGGCGGGCTCATCGGCGGCATGGTCACCGCCGCCAAGGCGATCAAGCCGTCGATCGAAGTCGTGGGCGTCCAGACGCGTCGTTTCCCGGCGATGTACAATGCCATCAAGGGCACCGCCCTTCCCCAGGGCGAGAGCACCATCGCCGACGGCATCGCGGTGGGCCTGCCCGGCACGCTGACCCGCCAGATCATCGCCGCAGCGGTCGACGACCTCGTCCTGGTCGAGGAGCCGGATCTCGAGCAGGCAATCGTCATGCTGCTGGAGGTGGAAAAGACGCTCGTCGAGGGCGCGGGCGCGGCGGGACTCGCCGCCCTCCTCGCGCATCGCGACCGTTTCCGCGGCCGCAAGGTCGGACTCGTCCTCTGTGGCGGCAACATCGACCCTTTGCTCCTCTCCGCCATCATCGGCCACGGCTTGGTGCGCGCCGGTCGGCTGGTGCGGCTGAAGGTCAGCGCCC
>CAZEJZ010000073.1:0-10072 GCA_964512415.1 uncultured Opitutaceae bacterium | reverse complement strand
TCCGTCCCGCGAGCGGCCCGAGGCGGTCGAGGCGGCCCAGCTGGACGACGCCGGAGGCGAGGGAGGCGAAGACCAGTGGGATGACGACGAAGAAAAGGATGCGCAGAAAAATCTGGCCGATGGGATCCAGGACGGCGCTGGAGAACCGGCGGGCCCCGGAAAGGAATCCGGGTGCGACCTGGCCGATGGCG
This sequence comes from uncultured Opitutaceae bacterium, assembly GCA_964512415.1. Classification (GTDB taxonomy): domain Bacteria; phylum Verrucomicrobiota; class Verrucomicrobiia; order Opitutales; family Opitutaceae; genus UBA6669. Next base: position 9,881 of record CAZEJZ010000073.1, on the reverse strand, counting down.
AGGGAGATCGCGGCGGCGACGATGCCAACGACGAGGCCGAGGAGGATGCGATTGGCGAGCTTTTGGGGGGTGGCGGCCATGGGATCGGAAGGCACGCAAGCGAGCCGCGGCGGGGGAGTCGAACGCGAAGTGACGCCGGGATCCGGCGGACCGTGGTCCGTCGATGGCCACCGCTTTCGCCCGGACCCCGGGGGCGGCGAGGCGGTGAATAAGTTCCCATTGCCAAGGCCCGCCGGTGGGTCGAGCCTGCGGGAGCGACGATGAGCGATCCATGCAAGCCGACCCCTTCACCGGCCGACCCACGCGGGTCCGGGGCTCCCGCCTCCCCGGAGCCGACGAACAAACCGCTCTTCAGCACGATCACGAGCGAGGACTGGAAACGCTCGCTCGCCTCCGCACGGCAGCGGAGGGCGTCGGCTTCGGAACGGATCCGGACGACGATCTCGTCCTCTCGGCCGAAGACGGACTGAGCCTCCTGGCGGGGGCGGATGCGCTCTGGGGCGAGCTGGATGCGGCGCTGGGGGCGTTCCGGGCGTGGGTGCCGCTCGTTTCGCTGGGGTTGTTCGGTTTTCCGGAAGACGCGGACGATCCCTTCGGTGAAGGCAGCCCGCGGCTGCGGCGGATCGGGAGTGGCGTGGAGGCGTCGGCGTTTCAGGCCGAGGACGGCTCAATCTACAAGTTCTTCCTCCCGCGTGAAGGCGGGCGGATCGGCGGCAGTTTCACCTTTGTGCGCGACGGCCACGAAGTCGCTTTCCGGGCCGAGGCAAGCCTTGGCAGCTACCGCGCGCTGTTCGAGAAGCTCCATCTTATCTTGGCGCTCGGCGGCATGCCCACCGAAGTGGTGGGCCTGACCCCGGAAGGTGTTCTGGTCGTGAAGCAGACGGCGGGCGAGCGCCTGCCGGAAAACCTCGATACCTCAGGGCTGCTGCCGGCCGGATTGATCCCCATCCCGTCGCGTTTCCTGCGGGCCCAGCGGGATCACCCGCGGCTTTGGTTTCAGGACGGCGTTCCGTGGCTGGTCGCGGATCTGCACGCGAAGAACCTCGTGCGGGCGGCGGACGGCGGCCTGCGGGTGATCGACCTGCTGGCCGCGCCCATGCCCCGGCGCCAGTTCGCGGGCGAACCCTTGCTGGCCGGCTGGCTGGACCGCGTGGCGAAGGATCCGCGCGCCGGCCTGTTGGCGGCGGTCCCCGATGACGAGCTTTAGGAGAGACGACCTCGCGCAAGGCGAGGGAATCAACCGCCGGACTTCGACAGGAACGCGAGGATGTCCTCGGCCTGCTTGGTCGTGGAACCCTTGTGGTCGGCGTAGACGATCTTGCCGTCCTGGATCAGGTAGGCCTGCCGGCTGGCCATCGAGAGCAGCGCGCTCCGGGCTCCGAAGGCCTTGATGACCGTCAGATCTTGGTCCGCGAGCAACGTGAACGGCAGGTTGTACTTTTCCTTAAAGGCGCGCTGCGCCTCGACCGAGTCGGAGCTGACGCCGATGATCGCCACCCCTTTCGCGGTCAGGTCCGCATAGGCGTCGCGCAGCGAACAGCCTTGCTTGGTGCAGCCGGGTGTATCGGCCCGCGGATAGAAATAGACGAGCGTGTAGCGATTGCTCTTGTACACGGATCCGAGATCGAGCGTGGTGCCCGCCTCGGTCTTGGCGGAAACCACCGGGGCGGCGGAGCCGACCGTCAGCGGATCGGCGAAGGCGAGGAGGGGAAGCATGGCGAGTCCGAACAGGGAGGTGAGGGCGAGGCGAATACGGCTCATGGGCGAAGGGTACGGCGGTCCCGCGTCGGGCGCAAGGTCCGTGCTCATTCCGCTCCGCCGAACGCTGGCGATAAAAAGGGAGCTTGCGTTTGCGCCCAATCCCTCGTTCCTTCCTGCAGTCGTTAGAGAACAGCGTTAGGTGACAGTATCTGGTGAGTCGTTAGCCGAGCCAAGCAGCTTGGAGGATGATTTCGAAACCCGGCGTTCGGGAACGGACTGGCAGCGGACGGGTGATCTACGAAACATCAAACATGAGTAACTCCAAACTGTATGTCGGTAATATGTCGTTCAAGACCTCCGAAGACGAACTGCGCCAGCACTTCGGCCAATTCGGTTCCGTCACGGACGTCTATGTCGCCATGGACAAGATGACCGGCCGCCCGCGCGGCTTTGCCTTCGTCACGATGGGCACGCCTGAAGAGGCGAAGCTCGCCGCTGAGAAGTCCAATGGCGTCGACCTCGGTGGTCGTCCCCTCACCGTCAATGAAGCCCGCCCGAAGGAAGAGTCCGGCGGCCGTGGCTTCGGTGGCGGCGGCGGCGGCGGTGGCCGTGGCTTCGGTGGTGGCGGCGGCGGCGGTGGCGGTGGCCGTGGTGGCTACGGCGAGCGCCGCGAGCGTCGCTACTAATCCGCCCACCAGCGGATCCTGACACCTTCTGTGTCCTTTTCGCGGGGAGCTTCGGCTCCCCGCTTTTTTTGTGCCCGGTGGATCCCCAGATGACGCTGGCTGTCGGGAGTGATTGAATTCCGGCCCCTGGCCGCTTATGTCCCCTCCCATCATGCGCGCGTTTCGAGGATTCTTGGTGCTGGCGATCTCGCTTTCGTGGACGGCGGTCCCGCTGCTGGCGCAGCGGGAAAAACTGCCCCCCGAGGATCTGGAGATCGTGGAGAAACGCTGGCCGGAGGCCAAGCGGACGTCCACGGGCCTGCGCAGCGTGGTCCTCAAGCCCGGCAGCGGTCCCCGTCCCAAGAAGGGGGATGTCGTGAGCGTGCTTTACACCGGCATGTTGCTCAATGGTACGATCTTTGACCAAGCGAAGGATCCGGCCAAGCCGTTCACCGTCCGCATCGGCCGTGGCCATGTGATCGAGGGATGGGAGGAGGGGCTCCAGTTGCTGTCGGTCGGCGAGCGGCGCTTGCTCATCGTACCCCACGAGTTGGCCTACGGTACGCGGGGCAGCCCGCCGAAGATTCCCCGCCGCGCCACGCTGCTCTTTGAGGTGGAACTCCTTTCGATGGAGCCGGCCCAGCCGATCGGGACCGTGCCCACTCCCGCGGCCAAACCGTAACTAGGGGGCCGCCGGCTCGGCGGTCGCTGCGGCCCGTCGACGTTGCGAGACCAGCGCATCCGCGCTGTAGAGGGCCAGGCCCATCCAGATCAGCGCGAACGCCGCGGCTCGTTCCGCCGTGAAGGGCTCGCGAAACCAGAGCCAGCCAAGCAGGAACTGGCAGCTTGGCGCGAGGTACTGCAGCAGGCCGAGCGTGACCATGCGCAGGCGCCGGGCGGCGATCCCGAACAGCAACAGCGGAATCGCCGTCACCACCCCCGTGCTCAGGATCAGCAGGGTCGTCGGCAGGTCGCTGTGCCCGAGCGCACCGCCGTCATGCGCCGCCTTCCAGAGCAGCCAACCACCCGCGACCGGAGCGAGCAGCGAGGTTTCCACCGTCAGGCCCAACATGGGCCCGAGGGGAGACTTCTTCCGGAGCAAGCCGTAGAACCCAAAGCTGGCGGCGAGCCCGAGCGCGATCCACGGGAAGTGCCCCAGTCGCCAGATGAGCAGGCCCACCCCCACGGCCGCGACCGTCACAGCGGCGCGCTGCAGCGGGCGCAGCGATTCGCCGAGCACGACCCGTCCCAGCACCACGTTGAGGATCGGGACGAGGAAGTAGCCGAGGCTGCACTCGATGACCTGCCCGGCGTGGACGCCCCAGACGTAGATCAACCAATTCATGGTCAGCAGCGATGCGCTGAGCAGGTTGATCCCCCAATCCCGGGGTGACCGCAGGGCGGCCCGGAGAGCGCCCCAGTCCCCGCATCCGACGAGGATCGGGAGGAGGAAGGCGAGGGACCAGACGTGCCGGTGGGCGATCAGTTCAAGCGCGTCCACCGATCCCAGCAGGCGCCAAAACAGCGGTACGATTCCCCAGAGCAGGTAGCATCCCGCGGCGGCGAGCACTCCCTTTGCAGGCTGGGAGAATGCGGACGGCGAAGCAGGGTGCGAAGGGGGCGAGGACAAGCAGGTAGATTCGGGGGGGCCGGGAGGAAGGTCAAACGGTCGCTCCCGTCTGCGGCTCGCCGTCTCCCCGCTGCGGCGTCAACGCCGGGGTGCGTTGGGCCCGAGGCCGAACTTCTCCGCGAACTCCCGGGTCGCCATTTCCCGGGCCTTGCGCGGTTCGACCGCCTCGGGCCCGGCCTGCAGTTCCCCCATGCGGCGCGCGATCCAGCGCAGGCGGAACTCATTCTCCGTCTCGGCCGCGATCGCCGGATTCGGCTTCGGCTTCTGACTGCTGGAACAGGCCGGTGCCGCGAGCAGCAGCGGAAGCAGGGCCAGAAGGAGCGCGGAGGGGGTACGCTTCATAGTAAAGAATGTCTCCACCGTTCTGAGACGAAAAATTCGATCTTTTGAGTTTCGATTTTTTCCGGAGTAGCTCAAGCTCGGTTACGCATGCCTGAGGAGACACCGTCTCAACCCCTTCCTGTGTCCGGTGAACCACCTCGGGATCCTCCTCCGGTCAGCGCCGACAGTCCGACTTCGGGCGAGCGGGTAAAGCCTCGCTTGGGGCTGGCGGTGAGGGCCACTCCTGCCGTGCCGGAGGAGAAACCGTCTCAAACCCCCTCTGGTTCCAGTGAACCCGCCCGGGAACCTCCTCCGGTCGGCCCCGCTGGCCCGACCTCGGGAGAGAAGGTGAAGCCTCGCTTTGGGCTAGCGGTGCGGGCCACGCCCGGAGTGCCTCCTCCCGGCGCCCCCGTTGCCCCAGCCGCGGCTCCGAAGCCGGCCGTGGAGCCTGCGGCTGCCGCCCCGGTCGGGGCACCGTCCGCGTCCGAAGGCGCCCCCGTCGTCGCCGCGCCGGCGCCCGCTTCGGGATCACCCGGCGGTCTGGTGGTTCCGCTTTTTCGCGAGGGCTCCGACTCCCGCAAGACCACGATCGGGGTCATCGTCTTCGCCGCGGTGCTCGTCTTCGGCGGTGCCATCGGCGTCGTCCGGATGCTGACTCGGCCTTCTCCCGAGAAGGTCGCGGCCGCGACGGCGAAGGCCCCGACTCCTTCCGCCGCGAACGCGGAGACAGCGACTCCGACTGCAACGCCGAAGGCGAACGCGGCGCCCGCCTCCGCTGCGGCGGTTCCCGCGCCGACCAGCAGCGGGGGTGTCTACGACTTGCTCGCGCTCGGTCCGCCGCCCAGCTCCAAGGCGCCCGAAAGCGACCTCGTTTCCTCGCGGGCCTTCCGCGTGATTCCCGAACCCGGAGCCCATCCTGACATGATTCGCTTCGTCGAGGAGGCCAAGGTCTCCGGGGTGACCGTGGGCAATCCTCCGCGCGCGCTGATCAACGGTCGTCTGGTCCGGGGTGGCGCGCTGGTCGAGCCCAAGCTGGGGATCGTCTTTCTTGGACTCGATACGGGCCGCCGCACGCTGATCTTCCGCAGCTCGACCGGCGACGTGGTGCGGCTGGAGTACTGAGAGATGCCGCCGCAGCGCGGCCGGACTTAGCTCGCCGCTTTCGGCACGAGAACAGCATCTCGCAGACCGCGGAGCACTTCCGGGTCGGTCGCGATCCCGAGGAGACCGTTCACCACGAACTGGATCCCGATGCACAGGAGGAGGAATCCCATGATCTTGGTCAGGGCACTCATGCCGTTGATGCCGATGACCAGCACGATGCGGCTTGAGATGCGCAACACGAGGTAGCTGATCAGTGCCACCACGACGATGCCGAGGATGATCGCCGCGTAGTCGAGGGGAGTGCGGGCGAGGGAGGTGAAACCGATCGTCACCGCGATCGAACCGGGGCCGCTGAGCATTGGCATCGCCAGGGGCGTGAACGAAATGTCCCGTTTCGCCCGCGCCGCATCGCGTTCCCGCTCTTCCTGCGCCAGGGTGCGCGGCGACAGCATGCTCAGGCCGATGCCGGAGACGAGCAGGCCTCCCGCGATGCGCAGGCCCGGGATCGAGATCCCGAAGAAATTCATGATGAAGGTCCCGCCGATCAAGGAAAGCACGAGGATCGCCACCATGTAGAGGCAGCCGCGGCGCGCCTGCCGTTCGCGCTGCACCTCCGTGTCGCCCTCCGTGATCGCCAGAAACACCGGAGTCGAGGCGAACGGATTGATGATCGGCAGCAGCGCGATCACCGTGCCCAGAATCAGTTCCCAGAAGTGTGAGGCAGGTTGCATCAAGAAGGAGCGGCGGCGTTCGGACGGGTTGCGGCCTACCAGACTTCCACGGGCCCCTTCGGCACCGGGATCGACTGACGCGCATGCACGCCGGACTCGTCGCCATCGTGATCCATGAAGGACGAGGCGATCGGTCCGGGTTGGTACTTCGGCAGGAGCTCGCCCTGCTCGTCGCAGAACGGCGCGCGCCAGAGGCGGTACTCCTCCAGTGCCGCCTCGAAGTCCGCCCGCGAGGAAATGGTCGTGACCCGCCGTTTGAAGACCTTCGCGGGTCCGAAGCGCTTCGCGTACCAGGGAGCCACGCGGCGGAACAGGCGCGGCCCCTGCTCGTCACCGTAGAATTCGCAGTAGCGGTCGAAGTGCGTGCGCAGCACGCGCACGCGCTCCGCGAAGGTCGGCTCCGGGAGGAGTTCACCGGTGCGCAGGTAGTGATCCGTCCGCCGGAAGATCCACGGGTCGTAGAAGGCCCCGCGGCCCACGCTGACGCCCGTGCATCCGGTCTCGGCCAGCATGTGTCTCGCCGCTTCGGGATGGGTCACGTCGCCATTTCCGATCACGGGAATGCGGCGCACCGCCTCCACCACCGAGCGGATACCGGCGAGGTTCACCGTGCCCGAGAATCCCTGCGCCCGCGTGCGACCGTGCACGAAGACCGCCGCCACGCCGGTGTCCTCCAAGACGCGCGCCAGCTCCGGTGCGGTCAGATTGTCCTCGTCCCACCCGAGCCGCATCTTTGCCGTGACCGGGATCTTCACCGCCTCCACCATGCCGCGGACCAGCGCCGCCGTCTTGCGCAACTCGGTCATCATCGCCGAGCCGCCACCGATCTGGACGACTTTCTTCACGGGGCAGCCCATGTTGATGTCGACCGACTGGGCGCCCAGTGCTTCGCACAGGGCCGCCGCATCCCGCATTTCCTCGGGCACCGCGCCGAAGAGTTGGATCGCCAGCGGCTGGTCGCCCGGCGCGGTGGCGACGAGTTGCAGCGCGACTCGGTTGCGTTCGAGCAGCGAGCGGGCGTTGACCAGATCCGTCGTTGCCCAGCCCAGACCGCCGAGGGAGCGGACGGTGAGGCGCATGGGCAGGTTCGTGTAGCCCGCCAGCGGCGACAGGAACAGGTTGGAAGAGAGCGTGTAAGGCCCGAGGCGCATCGATCCAGAAGAGTGTGGCGTGCGGGGAGGGAAGGTCAAATGGCGCCGGGCGGGCACCTCGAAGCAGGACCGCTGCCGGGTGCAGTCGGGAGAGGGGCGGGTTGCGGCGGTCGCTCCGGCGCTGTCGAGCGAGTCGCCGCCGCTTACCTGGCGGCCGCGGCCACGCCGTCGCGCATGCGGCGCAGTCCTTCGCGCAGGGTGCTTTCCGGGCAGCCGAAATTGAGCCGCACGTGGGAGCCCGGGGCGGCGCCGAAGAACCGGCCCTCGCTCAGACCGACGCCGTGGGCCTCGAAGTGCGCGATGGGATCCTTCAATCCGAGATCCGCCACGTTGATCCACGCGAGGTAGGTGGCCTCGATCGGAGCCTCGATCCGCGTGCCCGGCATGTCCTCCGCGACGGCGCGCAGCACAAGATCGCGGTTGCGCCGCAGGCGTTCGAGGAGCGCCTGCCGCCACGGCTCGCCGTGCCGGAACGCGGCTTCGCAGGCGGTGAAGCCGAAGACGTTCACCTCGGCGACGATCCCGTGGGTGGCATGGACGAAACGGCGCCGCAGGTCGGGGTTGGGAATGATCGCGAGCGCGGTGCCCAGACCGGGGATGTTGTACGTCTTGCTCGGGGCGATCAGCGTGATCGTCTGCTGCGCGATCGCGCTGCCGAGGGTCCCGGTCGGGATGTGACGCAGGCTCGGCTCCAGGATCAGGTCGCAGTGGATCTCATCCGAGCAGAGCACCAGGCGATGGCGGACGCAGAAGTCCGCGAGCTTCTCCAACTCATCCCGACGAAAAACCCGGGCGACCGGGTTGTGCGGGTTGCAGAGGAAGAACGCCCGGGTGCGCGGGGTGACCGCACGCTCCAGAGCATCCCAGTCGATCTCCCAGGAACGCGTCGCGGCGACGTACGCCAGCGGCACCGTCACCGGCACGCGTCCGGCGTTGCGGGGCGCGCTCATGAACGGCGGGTAAACCGGCGTCAGGCAGAGGATTTCCTCGCCCGGACCCGCCGCTGCGGCCGCCGTCACATTCAACCCGACCACCAGTCCCGGCAGCCAGACGATCCACTCCGGATCGATGGTCCAGCCGTGGAGCTGGGAGAGATTCTCCACCACGGCTGCCACCTGCGAGGGCACGGGTCGGGCGTAGCCATACACGCCGTGGGCCACCCGTTGGTGCAGCGCCTCGATCACCGCCGGCGGTGCCGGAAAATCCATGTCCGCCACCCACATGGGCAGCACGTCGCGGCCGGCGTACTTCTGCCACTTCTGCGAGTCAGTTCCCCGGCGCTCGGGCGGTTGGTCAAAGTCAAAGCTCATGGCGACAACCCCGGTTCAACCACGCTTTCCGCCGGGCGAACAGGGATTTTTCGGGCCGAGCGGCCAAAGCGCGACGGAATTACCCGGGTGAGACAGGATTCGCCGGGAAAAAACGGCGCTCGGGCCGGGGTCGAAGCTCGCAGAACCCTGTCAATGAGGCGTTTGACCAACGGATCCCGGTCGGCACTCCGCGTGCATAAGGGGGGCAGAACGTAACTCTTAATCCTTCCTCGAACTCAACCCTCGTTTCCTACCATGAGACTCATTCACTACCGCACGCCTTCCTCCCGCAGCTTGGCCGCCGACGGCTTCTTCGCCCGCTCTCCTTGGGCGGCGTGGGATGGCGAGATTGATCGCCTGTTCGCCACGGCCTTTGCCGGGCCGTCCGTTTACTCCACGGCGGGCGCACCGCCCGTGGACCTCTACCAAGACGGCGGCGCCACCCATGTCCGCGTTGAATTGCCCGGCGTCGCCCGCGAGGCGATCCAGGTCGAAGTGGTCGATGGGCAGCTCAACCTGCGGGCCGAGCGCGTCCGCGGCGAGGGCGAGGCCCGCGAAACCGTGGCCTTCAGCCGGTCGATCACCCTGTCCGACGAGGTCGACGAGACCGCGATCCGGGCCCAGCTCGAGCACGGCGTCCTCACGCTGACCCTCCCGAAGAAAGCCGAGGCCAAGCCGCGCAAGGTCACCGTGCCCGTCAACTGACCCAGCACTCCATTCCGATCCTCACTTCGTTCCCGGCCCTCTTCTCCCTTACCTACCATGAGCCTGTTCCAACACCTTGTTCCCGCCTTCGGTCGTTCGGCCGAGCCGGCTTCCCGTCCCGCTTCGTCCACGTCGACGGCCCCCGCGACCGCGGGGCTCGCGCCGACGCTGCGTCCGGTCTATTCGATTCGCGAGACGCCCGCCGCATTCGACGTCACGGTCGATCTCCCGGGAGTCGCCAAGGACGGCCTTGAGATCACGTCCGAGGACGGTCTGCTCTCCGTCGTGGGCCGCCGCAGTTGGCGCCAGCCGGAAGGATGGACCCGATTGCACCGCGAAAGCGTGGACGCGGATTTCGCGCTCACGCTGCGACACGACGATGTCGTCGATGCCGCACGCATTCAGGCGGAGCTGCGCGACGGCGTGCTCCGGCTGACGCTCCCCAAGGGCGAGGCCTTGAAGCCGCGGCGCATCCCGGTGGGCGGGGCGTAAACGAACCTCTTCCAATCGCAGGCCTTGGGTGGGCCTGCAGGTGAGAACCCAAAGGGGTGGGGCGGGCTGTC